>DASXIH010000348.1:0-3985 GCA_036498125.1 Thermoanaerobaculia bacterium | reverse complement strand
CCAACCACGCCAGCACGTATGACCATTGAAACTGAACCGCCTCGCTCTCATCCACTCTTCGGCTCATCCCTCTAGCGTACGGCTAAGACGTTAAGTTAGCGCCTATGCTCCCTCCGGGAGAGGGTGCCGCGAAGCGGCGGGTGAGGGGCGTGAATTCACGAAATCCCATATTTCTTTCTCTTCTCCAAGAGCGTCTTACGGTTGATGCCGAGGATCTCGGCGGCACGGGAGTAGTTCTCTTTCGTGCGGCGGAGGACTTCGCGGATGTAGCGCTCTTCGAGTTGGTCGAGCGTCCAGGAGTTGCGGGTCGCGGCATCGACGAGCGCCGCCGGCTCGCGCAGACGGTCGAGGGGGAGCGAGGCAGGACCGATCACGTCGGAGTCCGACAAGAGGGCGGCGCGTTCGACGATGTTCCGCAATTCGCGGATGTTCCCCGGCCACGAGTACGACGCCAGGAGCTCCATCGCCTCGGCGTCGAACGTCGCGCCCTTCCTCGCCTTCTTCAGGAACTCGTTCGCGAGGAGCGGGACATCCTCGGCGCGCTCGCGCAGCGGCGGGATCGTCAGGGTGACGACGTTGATGCGGTACAGCAGGTCGGTCCGGAAGCCGGCGAGGTCGGTGCTGGTCGAGGAGAGGACACGGGCGTGAAACGCGACGTTCTCCGATCCGCCGAGGCGTGTGAAGCGGCGCTCTTCGAGGGCGCGGAGGAGCTTCGCCTGCAGCGGCGGCGTCAGCGCGGCGATCTCGTCGAAGTAGGTGGTGCCGCTGCGCGCCCCTTCGAGCTTGCCGATCTTGCGGGCGCTCGCGTCGGTGAACGTTCCCTTCTCGTATCCGAAGAGTTCCGACTCGAACAGCTCATGCGGGATGGAGGCGCACTCGATCGTGACGAACGGCGCCTCGCGCCGCGGGCCGCACGCGTGGAGCGCCTCGGCGAGGTAGTTCTTGCCGGTACCGCTCTCGCCGGAGATCAGGATGCTGACGTCGCGGTCGACGAGCTTCGCGGCGGTGTCGACGACCGCGCGCATGGCGCGGCTGCGCGTGCGGAGAAGGCGGGAGAGCGCAGGCTCACGACGTCTTTTTGAGTGCACGTCGAGGCGCTTCGGCTCTCTCCTCATCCGTAAATTCACCGCTGAATTCCGCGGTCATGTTCGGCGCGTCGCCCCACAGGCGTTCGAGGCCGTAGAAACGCCGGGTGTCCTCCGTGAAGATGTGGAAGATGAAGTCGCCGTAGTCGAGCAGCACCCAGCGGCCCGGCGTGGTCCCTTCGACCAGGAGCGGCTTCACTTTCATCTGCTCGCGCAGCTTTTCCTGTACGGAGTCGGCGATGGCGGCCGCCTGCCGCTCGTTGCTTGCGCTGGCGAGGATGAAGTAGTCCGCGATCGAGGTGAGCTCGCCGACGGAGAGGACGTTGAGGTCGAACGCTTTCTTGTCGAGGGCCGCCTCGACTGCAAGCCGGACGCGGCTTTCAATGGAATCGTCGTTTTTCTCTTTCAAGAGGTCTCCTGGTAAAGACGATTGTGTTGAATGTAACGCGAGACGCGCGGATCGACCAGTGCGTCGATCGATTCTCCGGCGCGAACCCGCCGCCGGATTTCAGTGGATGAAACAGGGACGGTGTCGTTCTGCGCGTAGACGATCGCGCCGTGCTTGGGCCGCGTCGCGGCATCACACACGCAGTCCGGCGTAGCGCCGGCGTCGTCGTTCGACGACAGCCGTGTCAGAACGACGAAGTTCGCCAGCTCGAAAATCCGGTCGATCCGCTTCCACTCGCCGAGCCGCGCGAGGTTGTCGTCGCCGATGATCCAGTCGAGGGTCGCTTCCGGGTACTCGCTCCGGAGGTGCTCGAGCGTGTCGACGGTGTACGAGACCCCCTCACGCTCCAGCTCCCACGACGAGATCCAGACGTCGTCGATCGACTCGGTCGCCAGCGCGGCCATCGCGAAGCGGTGATAGCCCGACGCGCCGCCGCTCTCCTTGAACGGCTGCCGGTAGGCGATGAAATAGACGATGCGGTCCCACCCCATCGCTTCGCGGGCGGCAAGGACCGGCTCGACGTGGCCACGATGGAAGGGATCGAAGGTGCCGCCGCAGATCCCGATCTTCATGGAACGAGTGCGGGAGCTTCGTGGTGCACCCGCACGAACCGGGCAAGGGCGCGGACGAGATCGCGCACCCCATCGCCGACTACGGCCGAGATCTCGTAGTAGTCGTAGCCGTGCTTCGCGGCGTAGGCGCGGAGCTTCTCGGAGTTCCCCTCGATCGCGGAGTCGAGCTTCGAGCCGCAGACGATGCGCGGCTTCTCGGCGAGTGCCGGCGAGTACGCCTGGAGCTCCCGCGCGATCACTTCCGCGTCGGCGTCGGGCGTCTCGTTCGAAGAGAGGTCGACGAGATGCACGAGGACGGAGCAGCGTTCGACGTGGCGGAGGAACAGGTCGCCGAGGCCGTGGCCTTCATGCGCGCCCTCGATGAGGCCCGGGATGTCTGCGACGACGAAGGTGAAGTTGTCGTCGGACGTGACGACGCCGAGGTTCGGGACGAGCGTCGTGAACGGGTAGTCGGCGATCTTCGGCTTCGCGGCACTGATGACGGAGATGAGCGTCGACTTGCCGGCGTTCGGAAGGCCGACGATGCCGACGTCGGCGATCAGCTTGAGCTCGATGACCAGCTCGCGCTCTTCGCCCTCACCGCCATCCTGCGCGAAGCGCGGCGCCTGGCGGGTTGCCGTCGCGAAGTGCTGGTTGCCCCACCCGCCGCGCCCCCCCTTGGCGACCAGCACGCGCTGGCCGTCCTCGGCGAGGTCGGCGATGACTTCGTTCGTGTTCTTGTCGCGGACGATGCTGCCGATCGGAAGGTCGATCTGGACGTCGGTGCCGTGCTGGCCCGAGCAGTTCGAGCCCATCCCGTGCTCGCCGCGGCCGCCCTTCCACTCCCGCTGGAACTGCAGGTGGTAGAGCGTGTTCAGCCGTTTCGAGGCGACGATCCAGACCGAGCCGCCGCTGCCGCCATCGCCGCCGGACGGCCCGCCTTTCGGGACGAACTTCTCGCGGCGGAACGCGATGCATCCGCTGCCGCCGTCTCCGGCTTTCACACGGATGGTCGCGTAATCGATGAACATCTCAGTAGCTCAGTTTGCAACAAAAACGCCGCCCGTGGGCGGCGTGGTGGGACCTCGAAAGGTTCAGGGTTACTCGGCGGCGACGGGGGTGACGGTGATGAAGCGCCCGCGCTCGCCCTTGTCGTGGAACTGGATCACGCCGTCGATTTCGGCGTACAGCGTGTGGTCACGCCCCATGCCGACGTTGACGCCGGGATAGAACTTCGTGCCGCGCTGGCGAACGATGATCGTTCCGCCGGTGACGAACTGTCCCGCGAAGCGCTTCACGCCGAGCATTTTCGGCTGCGAGTCGCGGCCGTTGCGCGAAGATCCTTGTCCTTTTTTGTGAGCCATGGTGTTCTCCGACAGTTAGATATTGATCGACTCGATGCGAAGCTGGACCAGGTCCTGGCGATGGCCGTGGGTCCGCTTCGTGTGGTTCTTGCGCTTCTTCTTCTTGAAAACAATGATCTTCTCGCCGCGGTTCTCGCTGATGACCGTGGCGACCACGGAGGCGCCGGAGACGAGCGGACTGCCGACCTGCGGCTGATCCCCGCCGACCATCAGCACTTCGCTGAACGTGACCTTCTCTTTGTCAGCGTTGCTGAGAGCGTCACGCTCGACCGAAACGACGTCGCCTTGCGCAACGCGATACTGCTTTCCACCGGAACGAATGATGGCGTACACGACGAACCTCCGAGAAGTTGGGACGCGGTTGTAGCACAGCCGCGGACTGGCGACAACGCCTTAGGGTAGAGGGCTATTCCGTAACCGGTCGCCCCTCACCCGGCCCTTCGGGCCACCCTCTCCCGCGGGGAGAGGGAGTTTTGAGATAGCAACGCCCCTCACCCGCCTTTCCCTCTCCCATCGGGAGAGGGTGCTGCGAAGCAG
>DASXIH010000347.1:0-8735 GCA_036498125.1 Thermoanaerobaculia bacterium | reverse complement strand
TACTGGGAGACGGAGTTCGCCGCGCTTGCGCCGAACAAGAGCGGCGGCGGACAGCGGCTGTACACGCAGCGCGAGATCGACGTCATTCTTCGGATCAAGCAGCTGCTGTATTCGGAGGGGTTCACCATCGCTGGGGCGAAGAAGAAGCTGGAGTCGGAGCTTGCCGAGCCTGTTGTTACCGTGGCTCCGCCCGCTCCTCCGGCGAATACAAACACGAAGAAAGTCCTGCTCGACGTGAAGCGCGAACTGACTGCGATCCTCGATTTACTCGGCGAATAGGGCGACGATCGCTTCCAAGCCCGTTCGATCTTCTTCATCGAACGCGTTGATGCGATCGGAGTCGACGTCGAGAACGGCGACGAGATCGCCGGCAGCAAACACCGGCACGCAGATCTCCGACTTCGAGCGCGAGTCGCATGCAATGTGGCCGGGGAACGCGTTCACGTCCGGCACGATGATCGTCTCGCGTTTCGCGCCGCAGGTGCCGACGACCCCTTTACCGAACGCGATCTGCAGGCAGCCGACGGTGCCGATGTACGGGCCGACGACCAGGCGATCGCCGCAGACGCGATAGAAGCCGGTCCAGAAGTAGTGGTCGAAGTGCTGCACGAGAATCGAGTTGATCGTCGCCATCAGCGCGATGTCGTCGAGCGAGACGCCGCCTTCGTCGCTCCAGATCGCGCGGATCTCGCGCAGGCTCTCTTCGTAGGCTTCGCGCTTGGTCATATCGCCATCGCTCTCGCGTAGACGTGCTCGTACTCGCGCGCCGAGCGCTCCCACGAGTGATCGGCCGCCATACCGTTCGACTGCAGCTGCTTCCACGTCTTCGGCTCGCGGTAGTTCAGCATCGCGAGCCAGACCGCCGCGTAGAGATCGCGCGGCGAGGTGCTGAGATAGCCGAAGCCGTTCGCTTCTTCGAGGTTGGTACCGTCGAAGGGAATGACGGTATCCGCGAGGCCGCCGGTAAAGCGCACGACCGGGATCGTGCCGTAGCGCAACGCATACATCTGATTGAGGCCGCACGGCTCGTACATCGACGGCATCAGCAGAATGTCCGCGCCGGCGTAAATGCGATGCGCGAGCGCGTTGTCGAATCCAATCTCGACGTGGCAGCTCTCGGGCTGCTCCGCGGCGACCGCGCGGAACGCTTCTTCGATCGCAGGATCGCCGCTGCCGAGGAGGACCGCCTGCGCGCCGGCGCGAAGGAGGCGTCCGAGGATCGGAGTCAGCATCTGGAAGCCCTTCTGGTCGACGAGCCGCGAGACGACCGCCAGCAGCGGCGTCTTCGCTTTCAGCTTCATCTTGATTTCGCGGAGGAGCGCGCGCTTGCTGAGGACCTTGCCCGCGAGCCTCTCGCGCGCGTAGTTCGAAGGGATTTGCGAGTCGTACTCCGGATTCCACTCGTCGGCGTCGATGCCGTTCAGGATTCCCGACAGCTTGAACGAGAGACTGCGGAGGATGCCGTCGAGTCCCGCCCCGAGCTCGTGCGTCTGGATCTCGTGCGCGTAGGTCGGCGAGACGGTCGTCACCTGGTCGGCGAAGATGATCCCGCCCTTCATCGGATTGACCTGGCCGAAGTGCTCGAGCGCGTCGGGCGCCCAGTAGCGGCTGTGCAGGCCGGTCACCGCGAACGCCGGCCCCGCCGCGTTCCCCTGGTAGTTGAGGTTGTGGATCGTGAAGACCGATCGCGTGTGGCGGAAGTTCGCGTTCCCACGCAGACCGCTGTGCAGGTACACCGGCAGCAACGCGGTGTGCCAGTCATGCGCGTGGAGGACGTCGGGAGCGAAGCCGAGGAAGTCGGCGGCGTGGATGACGGCGCGGCAGAAGAAGGTGAAGCGCTCGAGGAAGTCGTCGACCCCGTCGAAGCGCGGCGCATAGATCTGATCGCGATTGAAGAAGTAGTCGTTCTCGACCAGGATCAGCGGAATGTCAGTCCCCGGCAGCGTCGACCGCAGCAGCCGCGCCTCCGCCGACCAGTTCCCCCACGTAATCGCTGTCGCCGGCGAGACAACCTCCGGCGTGACGCCGTTCCGTTCGAACCACTCTCTTGACTGCCGGTAGCACGGCGTGACGACGACCACGTCATGCCCCAGCTTGCGCAGCACCTTCGGCAGCGCCCCGGAGACATCGCCGAGACCCCCGGTCTTAGCGATCGGAGCGACTTCGGCGGTTGCAAAGAGGATCTTCACGATGGGTGCACTTTATCGCGTGTTTTCAGTTGTCAGTTCTCGTTTGCCAGTTGCCAGTTCCTGTGGAAATGCATACAGATCAGCTACATCCGTCATTTTGAGGAGCTGATCTGCCGGTCAGATCACGTACATCTGGTGGTCAGATCTGGTACATCCTGCGGCCAGATCAGGTACATCTGCGGCCAGATCAACAACATCTGACGATCAGATCAGCATGATCAGGTAATCAGATCAGGGTGATCTGCGGAGCAGATCAAGTACATCTGGCGCCAGATCAGCGACATCTGGCAATCAGATCAGGGCGTCTGCCGATCAGATCAGGATGTCAGTTTCCCGGATCAGGAACATCCAGCATTGGCGTCGCGTCCTCGATCGATCTGACGACCGCAACGGAACTGACGATCATCGCCGCGTAGCCGACCACGTGCGCGTAGTCGCCGTTGATGTCGCCGCTCGTGGCGTGTTTGATCAGGCGGCCGCTCTTCGCGCCGAGCTCGAGGGCGGCGATGAGCATGGTGGTCGTCGGGATGAAGCCGCACATCGAAACGTCGAACTCGTCGACGACGCGCCACAACTCTTTCGGATTGAGCTTCAGCACTTCGTCGATCGCGAGCTGGTCCTTCCGCAGCGTCGTCTTCTGGTCTTCGTAGTGATTGAGATCGCTGCTCGCGAGGATGCCGATCTCCTCATCCTCATTGCGAATCACGTCCGCAATCGCGTTCCCGATCTCCTCGGCGTAGTCGTACCGATGGGCCCCGAGGCAGATCGGAACGAACGTGAACTCGCCGAGGAGTTGCTGAAGAAACGGAAGCTGAACCTCGAGCGAGTGCTCCTTCGCATGCGCCCGCCAGTCCTCCGCGAGGAGCTTCGAGTGCGCCATCAGCTTATCCGCCAGCTTTTCGTCGACCGGTACGTCGCCGAGAGGCGTCCGCCAAGCCCCGCTCCGATTGATCGCCGCAAAGTGCCCGAGTCCGGTGTGGTTCGGACAGAGGATGATGAAACGCTTCGGCAGTTCGGCCAGCGCGTAGAACGCCGCCGCGACGTGGCCGCTGTACATGAGCCCCGCGTGGGGTACGACCGCGCCGATGAACCGCTCCTTAGTCTTCGTCTCCGGGTTCGCCTGGAAGCACGCCTCGACCTGCGCGTTCAGACGCTCGGGCGTGCCCTCGTAGAACGTGCCGGCGACGGCGGGAGGGCGGGTGGTCATGCTGAAAATGATAGCCGGGGCGGCGTGCTGGAATTTCGCCTCCCACCTGAGTACCTTACGACAATCATGAGCACGGCGATCGACGAACTCAGCAAACTACCGGTTCCTCAACGCCTCCAAATTGTTGAGAGGTTGTGGGACAGCATCGCCGCGGATGCCGAACGGTTGCCACTCACGACGAAGCAGGCCGAGGAACTCGATCGACGCCTGGCAGCGCACGAGTCGAATCCCGCGGAAGGCGAAGCCTGGGAAGAGATTCGTGATCGGCTGCGCAAACCCAGGTGAATTCTCTGGTCCGATTCAAGCCTTCGGCGGAGCGCGACGTCGAGAGCGCGTTCATCTGGTACGAGCAAAACGGGCCCGGACTGGGTGATGAGTTTCTTGACGAGATCGGCGCGGCGGTCACTCGCATCACGGAGAACCCTCGCGCGCATCACGTCATCCGGTGGCCGAATCAGAAGGGCTGTCGTCCGTCGTTTCCCCTACCTCATTTCCATGTGATCGATCCGCTAGAGATCGTCATTCTCGCGTGTCTGCACGCGAGCCGCGATCCGGAATCGTGGCCCACGATCAGCGCCTGAACAAACTCTGCGGGACACGAGAGACGCAGCGCCGGCAGGATTGTCGGCGCCACACAGAAGTCATTGCCGCGAGATGCTCGGCGAGTAGAGGACGGCGTTTAGGAACAGGGGCAGCGTGCCGCGCCAGAAGGAGCGGAAGTGGGGCTCGTCGGCGAAGGTGATGACCTGGCCGCGGCCGTAGGGTTCGTCGACGAGGTAGGCGGCGCCTTTCATCTTGTCGATCGACTCTTTCCAGGCGACGCCGGAGATGAGGGGGTTGTCTTTGTCGATGGTGACGATGTTGTCGACCGGGTGGGAGACGGCCTGGTAGGCGGTGGTTCCCTCGATCAGGACGGCGGGCGAGGACTGGAGGCCGAACGTCAGGTACGAGCGCTCGTTCATGTGGGTGCGGAACGCGGCGCCGGGGACGCGGAAGTCGTTGTAGCGCTCTTCTTTCGGCGACGCTTTGTCGGACGTCTTCTCGTCGTCATCCTTCTTCGCCTTCGCCGCTTCCCACGGCTTGAGCTTCGAGATCTCGACGTCTTTGTCGCGGAGGAACTTGTTCGCAGTGTCGATCGCGATCACGGTCCCGCCGTCGTTCACCCACGACTTCAGCTTCTCGATGCCGGACTTGCCGAGGGCGGTGGCGTAGGCGCCGCCGTTCGGGAGGATCAGCACGCGGTAGTGCGATAGGTCGATGTTGCGCAGCGAAGCGATGTCGAGGTTCGTGTGCGGGATCGGCGTGTCGATGTCGAGGGTGTGCCACAGCATGCCGTACGACGTGGCGCTGATGCCGTTTCCGCCGACGAGCGCGATGCGCGGGTCGCGCACGTAGTGAATGTCCTCGGAGCCGAGGGCGGTGCCGCCGCTCCAGCCGGAGTCGATCGGCGCGACGTCGACGGGAAGGTCGCGCGCGATCATGCCGAGGGTGTTGTCGACGTCGGCCGGGTTGTTGCCTTTGAGTACGATCAGCGAGCCGCGGGCGTACGTCTTGTCGCCCATGACGACCTCGTGCTCCGCGACGCTGAAGTTGACGTGCGAGGCGAGTGCGCGGCCGGCGAAGCGGTAGACGTTCGGGTCGAAGGCGTCGACGATGTAGCCGTAGGTCGCGGCGCGGAACGCGGTGTGCGAGCCGTGCTCGTACGGCTGCACGTCCATCGTCACCGGCATGCTCGTCACGAACGCGGGGACGTTCATCGCGAGCGGCATCGACCATGAGGTGAGGTCGTAGAAGTCGTCCGGCTCATCGGCGTGGGTCTTCGTCTGCTGCTCTTCGAGGAATCCCGGCGAGAAGGTCGGCGACTTCTCGAGCAGCGTTGCGGCGAGTCGGCCGAGCGGCTGCTTCGTCGACACGACCACGGTGCCAGCGGCGAACGTGTGATTCTCGGCGTTCGCGCCGCCGACGGCGGTCGCGCGCGCAGTGACGGACGATTTCAGCTCGCCGACGCGGATCTGCTGTCCCTGCAGGCGCGCGATCAGGAGATCGGCGTTCGGCGTGCCGCGGGGGATGAAGTAAGTGTCCTTCCCATTCTCGACCTGCGTGCGGTTGGCCTCGTAGAAGTAGCGCAGCAGCCCTTCGCGGTTGGACGCCGCGGTGCGGAGCGTCGCCATGCCGCTGGTGTAGTGCTCGTCGATGCGGTGCGCGAGGTATAGAACGGTGTCGTCTTCACGGCGCACCGCCGTACCGCCGCGGCCTCCGCCAGCGACCTCGTACGTCATGCCGATCGCGCCATGCAGCGACGGCCAGGAATCGCCGTACGCTGGATAGAAGAGGTCGAAGCGCTCGGCGACGAAGAACGGCCAGCCGCGCTGCGTGAAGGCCTGCGCGTTCGCGCGGCCGAAGACGTCGAGCCACTTCTCCACGTCCTTCGGCAGGTTCGCGTTGATCGGCTTCGCGTCTGGCGGGAAGAAGTACGTCGAGTTCGACCCCATCTCGTGGAAGTCGACGAAGACCTGCGGGTTCCACTTCACGTACTCGGCGACGCGCGCCTGGGTCTCGCGCTGCGACTGCCACGCCCAGTCGCGGTTCATGTCGATCAGGTAATGGTTGTAGCGCCCGCCCGGCCACGGCTCGGCGTGCTCGTACGCCTCCGGGTTCGCATTCGGCTCCGCGCCGGCGGTGCGCGTGAACCACTGCACGTACCGCTCGCGGCCATCGGGGTTCTGCAACGGATCGATGACGACGACGAGGTTGTCGAGGAGCTTCTGCGACTCCGGATCGCGCAGCAGTGCCGCCGCGACCCTCATCGACGCCTCGGCCGACGACGACTCGTTGCCGTGCACGCCGAACGCGAGCCACGCGACCGCCGGCGTGTTCCGCGCGATCTCCTGTGCGCGCGACGGATCGACGTCCGCATTTGCGAGCTGGCTGACGTCGTGGCGGATCGCGTCGAGCTTCGCGCGGTTCGCCTGCGACGTAATCACGGCGATCAGCAGCGGCCGGTGCTCGTACGTCTCGCCGATCTTCTGAACAGTGATGAGCGGCGAGCGCCGCGTCAGCTCGTTGAAGTAATCGGCGATGCGGTCCCACGGCGTGAAGCGATCGCCGAGCGTGTACCAGAGGTATTCGTCGGGCGTCGGAATCGCGTTCTGGGACAGCGCGGCGGTGGCAGCGAAAAGAAGAGCGGCGAGGACAATCAGCTTGCGCACGCCGGAAACGTATCAAAAGTTCAGTCGGCTGTTACGACTTCCTCTTCGACGCCCGCCGTCGACTTCGAGTGGATGCCGAGGCGTTTCATCATCTCGTTGAGGGTCGAGGGCTTCACCTGGAGGAGCTCGGCGGCGCGTTTTTGCACGCCGTTGGCCATCTCCAGCGACTGCAGGATCATGGCGCGCTCGTAGCGGGAGACGGCGTCTTTGAGCGAGAGGCCCTCGCTCGGGACGATCATCGACGGCTGGTCGGTGTTGACCGGGTAGCGGAGCGAGTCGGGCAGCAGCTCCGGCGTGATGCGGTCGCCGGTGCAGAGGACGACGGCGCGCTCGATGGTGTTCTCCAGCTCGCGGACATTGCCCGGCCACGGATGGTCCATCAGGATTCGCATCGCGTCGGGCGTCACTTCCTTCACGCGCCGCTTGTTCTCCTCGGAGTACTTCTGCATGAAGTGCGCGACGAGGAGCGGGATGTCCTCGCGCTTCCGGCGCAGCGGCGGCAGGGGGATGGTGATGACGTTCAGGCGATAGAAGAGGTCCTCGCGGAAGCGGCTCTCCGCCATCAGCTTCGAGAGCTCGGCGTTGGTGGCGGCGATGATGCGGCAGTCGACGCGAATCGTCTCGACGCTGCCGAGGCGCATGAACTCTTTTTCCTGGATCACGCGGAGCAGCTTCGCCTGCGTCTCCAGGTTGATGTTCCCGATCTCGTCGAGGAAGATCGAGCCGCCGTCGGCGACTTCGAACAGGCCGCGCTTCGTGGCGATCGCGCCGGTGAAGGCGCCTTTGAGGTGGCCGAAGAGCGAAGACTCGAGCAGCTCCGGCGGCAGCGATCCGGAGTTGACGGTCACGAACGCGTTCTTCGCGCGCGGCGACGCGTGATGGATCGCCTTCGCGACCAGCTCCTTGCCGGTGCCCGACTCGCCGGTGATCAGGATGTTGGAGCGCGACGGCGCGGCGAGCCGGATCAGCTCGAACACCTTCCGCATCGACTCGCTCTTCCCGATGATGTTCGCGTACGAATACTTCTCCGACAGCTCGGCCTTGAGGCGCTCGTTCTCGCGCGAAAGGCGGCGCTGTTCGAGCGCCTTGTTCACGGTGAGGACGACTTCCTCGTTCTTGAACGGCTTCGGGATGTAGTGGAACGCGCCGAACTTCATCGCCTCGATGGCGCCGTCGATGGACGAGAACGCGGTGATGACGACGACCGGCAGCGTCGGGTTGGAGATGCGGATGGCGCGCAGGGTGTCGATGCCGCTGATGCCGGGGAGCATGACGTCGAGGATGACGAGGTCGACCTCGTCGCCGTCGAGGAGGTTCAGCGCTTCTTCGCCGCTGGCGGCGAGCACGACGTCGAACCCTTCGCGGCGCACCACGACTTCGAGAACGTCCCGCAGGACTTCCTCGTCGTCGACGATCATCACCCGCATGTTGCGTTCGGTCATGCCTGATTCACTATCGCACTGCCGGCTCCCACCCGCGGGAGCAGAATCGAAAACTCGGCGCCGTCGCCCGGCTTGCTGGCGACGGTGATCTCGCCGTCGGACGCGTGCAGGATGCGGCGCGTGATGGCGAGGCCGAGTCCCGTCCCACCCTGCCCCCGTTTCGTCGTCACGAGCGGCTCGAAGATGCGGTCGATCAGTTCCGGCGCGATCCCCTTGCCGTCGTCTTTGATCCGGATGACGACGCGCTCTCCTTCGTCCGCGACGCGTACCCAGATGTTGCCGCCGGGCTGCACGGCGTCGCGGGCATTGAGGAGAACGTTCGTCAGAACCTGCTGCAGGTCATGAAAGTTCCCGCGGATTCCGGCATCGCCGACAGGGTCGACGTGCACGTGAATCTCCTTCGCGCGGAAGAGGTCTTCGTGCAGCGCCACGGTCGCGTTGACGAGCTGCGGCACGCTGACGATCTCGCGCGTACGCGGCCGGTTGGCGATCAGATCGAGCAGCGAGTTGACGAGGTTCGACGCCCGGAAGGTCTGCTGCTCCATTTTCTTCAGCAGCCGGTACTTCGGATCGTCGGGCGGCGTCTCGGCAAGAAGCAGTTGCGCGTACGAAGAGATGCCGGTGAGCGGCGTGTTGACCTCGTGCGCCACCCCGGCGGCGAGGAGTCCGAGGGACGCGAGGCGCTCCT
>DASXIH010000346.1:0-2906 GCA_036498125.1 Thermoanaerobaculia bacterium | reverse complement strand
GGAGGCGGACGCGGGCGCCGTAGACCATGTCGATCTCCGGGCGCTCGTTCATGATCTGCAGAAACAGCGGGAGCTCGGAAAGGGGAGTCGCGAGGTCGGCATCCCAGAAGCCGGCGAGCTCCGCCCCGCGGTTCATCGCCTCGACGATCCCGCGCCGCACCGCTTCCGCCTTCCCGACGTTCTTGTCGAGGCCGAGGACGTCGAAGCCGTTCGACTGCAGAAGCCGGCGCGTGCCGTCGCGGCTGCCATCGTCAACGAAGAGGAAACCGACGCGGTCGCCGGCTGCGTCGAAACGGCGGAAGGCAGCGAGGTCGAGGCGCTGCTCTTCGTTGTAGCAGGGGACGACCAGGGTCAGTTGCACGGCGCGAATGATAAGGTGTGATTCGGGAAACGCTGACTCGTCAACATATTGACTAGTCAGCGCGCTGACTCATGGCGGAAACGCATCTCATCGCGACGACGACTCACGGGCGATATCTCCTCCGGGCGGGCTCTTCCCGGTACCTGGTGGGCTTTCACGGGTACGGGCAGACGGCCGAGATCATGCTGGCCGATCTCGAGCAGATCCCGGGCGCAGACGAGTGGACGCTGGTCAGCATCCAGGCGCTGAACCGCTTCTACGGCAAGGGAGAAGAGGTCGCCGCCAACTGGATGACCCGGCAGGATCGCGACGAGGCGATCGCCGACAACATTCTCTATGTGCAGCGGGTGATGGCCGCCTTTCCTGACCGTGCGCGGCTCATATTCGCCGGCTTCTCCCAGGGCGTCGCGATGGCGTGGCGGGCGGCGGCGAATATCCCGTGCGACGGCGTCATCTCGCTCAGCGGCGATGTTCCGCCCGACGTCACTGCGCCTCGGCTCCCTCCCGCACTCCTCGGCCGCGGCAGCTTCGAGAACTGGTACAACGAAGAAAAGTTCAACGAAGACTTGAGCTTTCTGGCGGGGCGCTCGGAAGTGACGACCTGCGTGTTCCGAGGCGGGCACGAGTGGACGGGCGAATTCCGCCAGGCCGCAGGAGCGTTCCTCTCACGATGGACTCGCGCATCGACCGCCTGAAGAGGCGGCTGAAAGAGCTGCCGGAGCGCCCCGGCGTCTACCTCCACAAGAACTCGGCTGGCGAGGTCATTTACGTCGGCAAGGCTCGCAACCTCCGGAACCGGGTGAACTCCTACCTGGTCGGGAAGGGTCTGCGCGATCCGAAGACGATGTCGCTGGTGGCGGAGATCGACGCTATCGATTTCTTGACCACCAACAACGAGCTCGAGGCGATCCTCCTCGAGAACAACCTCATCAAGACCCACCAGCCGCGGTACAACATCCTCCTCCGCGACGACAAAACCTACCCGTACATCAAAGTCACGACTTCCGAGGACTATCCGAGGGTGGTGTTCACGCGGAGGGTGGACCGGAAGAAGGGCGATCTCTTCTTCGGACCGTTCTTCGCCGGAACGGCGCGCCGGATCCTGAAGTTGATCGCCGACCAGTTCAAGCTCCGGAGCTGCGACCTCGACATCGCCGAGGGAAAGAACGCCCTCACGCGGCCGTGCCTTTACTACGACATGCACCAGTGCCTCGGTCCATGCGTCGTCGGCCTCACGACGTCGCAGGAGTACCGCGAGATGGTCGACGACGTCGTCCTGTTCCTTGGCGGGAAGTCGCGCGAGCTGCAGGAGCGCCTCACCTCCCGCATGTACAAGTCGGCCGAGGGGGAGAACTTCGAGCTCGCGACCTACTACCGCGACCTGATCCGGACGGTCGAGCGCATCCAGGCGGAGCAACAGGTCGCCTCGGCGGGGAGCGAGGACGTCGACGTCTGGGGCTTGTACGAAGAGGGGACGGACGTGGCGGTGCAGCTCTTCGTGCTCCGGGACGGCAACGTCGTCGACCGGCGGGAGCTCTTCTGGGAGAAGGTCGGCGACTACGCGCCGTCGCACTTTCTCAGCGAGGTTCTTCAGCGCTACTACCAGGACAACCTCTTCATTCCGCCGGAGATCCTCATCCCGTTCGAGATCGAAGAGGCGGAGCTGACGAGCGAGTGGCTCACGGACCAGGCGAATCGCCGGGTGGCCCTTCGCGTGCCGCAGCGGGGGAAGGGCGTCGACCGGATCGAGCTCGCAAACCGGAACGCGCGGCTCTCGCACGAGTCGCGGTTCCGGAAGTCGACGCAGGACCGCCTGCAGATCGCCGCCTCGCGCCTCGGCCAGCTCCTCGGCGCGCCGGGCGAGATCCAGCGCATCGAGTCGTTCGACATCTCGAACATCCAGGGCTCCGACTCGGTGGCCGGGATGGTCGTCCTCGACCGCGGGAAGTTCGACAAGAACCAGTACCGCGTCTTCAACATCAAGAGCGTCGTCGGCGCGGACGACTTCCGCTCGATGGCGGAGGCGGTCGACCGGCGGTACCGCCGGATGCTCGACGAATCGAAGCCGCTCCCGGACCTGATCCTCATCGACGGCGGACGCGGGCAGCTCAACGCGGCGCTGACGGCGTTGAACAAGCTCGGGATCGAGGAGATCACGATCGCGGGGCTCGCGAAGCGCGAAGAGGAGATTTACACGCCGGATCGCGAGGAGCCGCTCCGCCTCGATCGCCACGACGTCGCGCTGCAGCTCCTGCAGATGGTCCGCGACGAGACGCACCGCTTCGCCGTCTCATCGCACCGCCGCCGCCGTTCGAAACGCGTGCTGCACAGCGAGCTCGAAGATCTCCCGGGCATCGGCGAGAAGCGCCGCAAGCTGCTGATCGAGCGATTCGGCTCGTTGTCCGCCGTGAAGCAGGCCTCGGAACAGGACCTCGTTCACGTGCTCGGACGTAAAGTTGGTCAGCAGGTTTTCGAGCAACTCCACATGCGATAATCCGCGCGGTCCACATCGTTTTGTGAAAGGTTGTGCGGATGAAGCTGGAAG
>DASXIH010000345.1:0-9678 GCA_036498125.1 Thermoanaerobaculia bacterium | reverse complement strand
CCGGCTCCGCCGCCTTGCGGGTGACGCCGAGGAGGGGCAGAGGGAGGGGCGCTGGACGCGGTATGACGTCGAGAACTTCCAGCTCGTCAGCGGGGCGCTCCTCCAGATCGCGCTGACGCTCGGCATCGCGGCGACGATCGCGGCATTCGACCATCCCGACCGGACCATCGGCGAGGCGGCCCTCGTCGCACTCGCCATCTGGATCCCCATCGTCATGCTGTGGAAGTTCGTCCTCACCTTCGTGCCGGAGGAGGCGAGCGAGTTCATGGTCCGCGGGATCATCCCGGTCTCGCACTTCTTCTACTACCTCTTCTGGCCGATCCTCTTTCCGCTGCGAAGCCTCGTCGCGCGCTTCGACCGCGTCGACGAGACCGGCGAAGAGGACGAAGAACCGACCGACGCCGAGGTGCAGGCGTACATCGACGTCGGCGAAGAGGAGGGGATCCTCGAGCCGGCGGAGGGGAAGCTGCTGCAGTCGATCGTCGACTTCAGCGACCGTCTGGCGCGCGAGATCATGACCCCGCGCATCGATGTCCTCGCGTTCGAGGCGAAACGCCCGATCGCGGAGCTGGCGCGGCTCTTCTCCGAGTCGAAGTACTCCCGCATCCCGATCTACCACGACTCGATCGACCAGATCACCGGCATCGTCCACATCAAGGAGCTCTTCGACGCCGTCGTGAAGGGCGAGTCGAAGAACGCCAGCGACATCGCGCGCGCGCCGTACGTCGTCTCCGAGTCGAAGAGCATTTCCGATCTCCTTCGCGAGTTCCAGAGCGAGCACGTGCAGATCGCCGTCGTCGTCGACGAGTACGGCGGGACGGCGGGCATCATCACCATCGAAGACATCATCGAGGAGATCGTCGGCGACATCGCGGACGAGCATGAGGAAGAGGAGCCGACCATCGTCGAGCTCTCGGGCGATCACTATCTGGTCAGCGGCTTGCTTCGCGTCGAGACGCTCGAGGAGAAGCTCGACGCGGACCTGCAGGGGGAGAATTACGAAACCATGGCGGGACTGATCTTCACGACGCTCGGCCGCATTCCGAACGTCGGCACGATCGTGAAGAAGAACGGCTGGCTCTTCGAGGTCGACCGCGCCGACCGCAAGCGCATCTATCGCGTGAAGGTCGCCCGCGATCCGGAATGGAACATCGAACGGGAGGAAGATGTCGAGTAACGCTCCGAAGTTCGGCATCGCAGCGCTGGTCGGCCGTCCGAACGCCGGCAAGTCGACGCTCCTCAACCGCATCCTCGGGCAGAAGGTCTCGATCGTCTCCGAGAAGCCGCAGACGACGCGCAACCGGATCGTGGGAATCCTCAACGAGCCCCGCGGGCAGATCGCGTTCCTCGATACCCCCGGCATCCACCGCCCGCTGCACAAGCTGAACGTCCGGATGATGGACCACGTCCGCTCCGCGTTCGCCGAAGCGGACGTGATCGCGCTGATCGTCGACGCGTCGGAGCCGTTCGGCAAAGGCGACGAGTACGTCATCGAGATGCTGCGGCAGACCGAGGGGACGCGCTTCGCGATCCTCAACAAGATCGACCGGCTGAAGAAGCACAAGCTCCTGCCGCTGATCCAGCAGTACAGCGACTTCGGTCTGTTCGAAGAGATCATCCCGATCTCCGCGGCGACGGGAGACGGCGTGGAGGCCCTGGCCGGACTCCTCTTCGATCGCATGCAGCAGGGAGCGCCGCGGTATTCGAACGAAGACTTCACGACCCAGCCGGAGCGCTTCTTCGCCGCCGAGATCATTCGCGAGAAAGTCCTCCGCAATACCTCCGAGGAATTGCCGTACACGACCGCCGTCAGCGTCGATCGCTATGAAGAAGACGAAGCGAAGAACCTGATCAAGATCTACGCGACCGTGGTCGTCGAGCGTGACTCGCAGAAACCGATCGTGATCGGGAAGCAGGGAACGATGGTCAAGAAGATCGGCACCGAGGCTCGAGTGGAGCTCGAAGCGATCCTCGGCGCGAAGGTTTTCCTCGACCTGCACGTCGGAGTTCACGAGAAGTGGCGAGAAGACGAGCGGTTCCTTGGAGAACTCGAATGGCCCCTCGGGTAAAGAACGTGTAAAAAACCTGACTCCCTGAGCGCCGAGTTTCATTACCATATCCCTCCAGCACCGGTCCCGTGTTACCACCCGAAATCGAGGAGGCTTGATGGTTCAAACTCGCATTTTTCGTGCGCTCCTTTTCCTTTCAATCGGCATTTTGGCAATCCCGATATTCGCTCAGCAGACGGGCGCACTCCACGGACGTGTTCAGGCCAGTGACGGCTCGATGCTTCCGGGCGTCACCGTCGAGGCGAGGTCGAACGTCCTTCCCCAGCCACGCGTGACCACCACCGACAGCAACGGTGAGTACCGGCTTCCGGCCCTCATTCCGGGAACGTACAACGTGGCGTTCACCCTCTCCGGGATGCAGTCCATGACGCGCAAAGCGGACGTGCTCCTCGGGCAGGATCTGGCCGTCGACGTGAAGCTGGGGGTAGCCGCCGTCTCCGAGAACATCACCGTCACCGCCGAGGCGACGCTGGTCAACAAGGAGTCGACCGCGATCCAGAGCGGCCTGACGGGGCAGCAGATCCGTGAGCTGCCGATCACGCAGGACTACCGCGACCTCCAGAAGTTCATCCCCGGCGTCAACTACACGCAGGACACCGTCCGCGGCCCCAGCGCCGGCGCCTCCGGTCAGGACAACATCTACATGTTCGACGGCGCGAACATCACGATGCCGCTGTTCGGCGTTCTCAACGCCGACCCGAACAACCACGACATCGATCAGGTCAACGTCGTCCGCGGCGGCGCGAAAGCGGTCGACTTCAACCGCGCCGGCGGATTCCTCATCGACTCCGTGAGCAAGTCGGGAACGAACAAGTTCCTCGGAGAGGTGAGCTATGAGGTGCTGAACAAGAACTTCGTCGCCAACCAGAACGGCGCTCAGCTCCTCACATATCAGCAGGACAAGTCGTGGGCCAACGCGAACCTCGGCGGACCGATTCTTCCGGATCGCCTCTTCTTCTACGGCTCCTACTATCGTCCGAAGTTCACCCGTGCAAACCAGGCGAACGTCTACGGCGATCTGCCGGAATACCGCGACAACCGCACCGACATTTTCGGGAAGCTGACCTTCACGCCGACGCAGTCGTGGCTCCTCAACGGAAGCTATCGCCACTCCAAGGAAGACCAGACGGCGGCGCAGTTCGGCGCGACGCAGGCGCCGACGACCGGCACCGGCTTCCGCTCCTCGCAGAAAATCTCGACGCTCGAGTCGTCGTGGATCATCAATCCGCGGAGCTACGCCACGGCGAAGTTCTACGACTGGCGCAACCCCGGCAACGGGTCGACCGACCAGACCTCCGGAACGACGATCAATCTGGCGAACGGCACGCATCTCGACATCGCCAATCTCGCGCAGCAGGGACGTCTCACTGTCCCGGCTCCGATCAGCACCAACGCCGCGCAGGCGGCGTTCGTGACTCCCTTCCTCAATCAGTACGGATTCATCTGCCCGCAGAACCCGGCGCAGTTCAACCTCACCTGCACGCCGGGCGCATTGACCGGCGGCGGTACGGTCGGGTTCGGCCAGTTCATTCACGACGACGACAGCTTCTTTCGCAAGAATGAGCAGGCCGCGTACAACTACACGCTCGGCAGCAGGGTCTCGCACGACCTTCACATCGGTTTCCAGCACTACAAGGATTCCGAGGATCGCTTCCAGACGTCGAACGGCTGGGGTTTGATCACCGTTCCGGCCGGCGTCGGAGCGGCGGGCACTTGCCCGGCGGGCGTTTGCGGCGCAGCCGCGGTGCCGGCGTTCTTCGTGGCCGCGGTGAGCCAGCAAGGCGCCAAGGCGGTTCCGGCCATCCATTCGGAGATCGCGTCGGAGAACCTCGAGCTGAACGACACCATCCACATGAACAACTGGTCGTTCAACGTCGGCGTGCTCGATAGCCAGGACTCGCTGTACGGTCAGGGTTTGGCTGCGGCGAATAACGTCGCCGGATTCACCACCTCGCCTGGCACGAAGTACCTCATGCATCGTTTCAAGTGGAGCGAGATGGTCCAGCCGCGCCTCGGCGCCACCTGGGCCTATAACGGGAACGATACGGTCTACGCGAGCGTGGCCCGCTACATGTCGCCTGCGAACTCCGACGCCCGCGCCGCATCGTGGGACCGCAACCTCGTGGCGCAGGTCAGCGCGTACTTCGACGCCAGCGGCACGCTGATCGGCGTGGCGCCGAATGCGTCATCGTCCGGCAAGTGGTGGGAGCCGGGGCTCAAGCATCCGGAAATCAAGGAGTACATGCTCGGCACCGCGCGCCAGCTTTCTTCGCGCTGGTCGACGCGCCTGTACGGGCGCTACAAGAAGGGCGATCACTACCTCGAAGACACGAACAACAACGCCCGTTCCCTATTCAACCCGCCGGCCGGCACGCCCACCAGCGACTACGTGCCGAACCTCTGCGACACGTCGCTCGCGACGTGCGACAAGAACACCACCATTCGCGGCGCGATCGGCAGCGGCTCGACCTACGTCATCGCGAACCTCGACGGCGCCTTCACCAAGTACTACGAGGCGACGACCGAATCGGAATGGCGCGGCGACCACATGACGCTCGGCGGCTCCTACACCTGGAGCCACTACTACGGCAATTTCGACCAGGACAACACGTCCTTCAACACCGCCAATGACGCCGCCCTCTTCATCGGTTCGTCCAACATCGGCGACGCCGCGGGCCGTCAGATGTGGGACAACAAGTACGGCAACCTGCGCGGCGACCGGCGCAACCTGTTGAAGCTCAACGGCACGTATATCCTGCCGTGGCGCGCAACGACCGGAGCCTTCTTCGTCTACCAGTCGGGTCTGCACTATCAGCTCGAGAGCGCCCTGGCGTATCGCAATCTCACCACCTCCACGAGCGACACGAACCGCTACGCCGAACCGGCGGGCAGCCGCGTCTCGCCGGCTCATCATCAGGTCGACTGGAACTACACGCAGAACATTCCGATCGGACATGGCTTCAACTTCCAGCTCGTGGCCGCGGTTTTCAACGTCTTCAACCGGCAGGACGGATACAACTACGAGACGCGCATCGGGACCAGCGGCGTCCCCACATCCACTACGCTCGGTTTCATCCACAAGACGGTCGACACGACCACGCCGACCGTCCCGATTCCCGACACGATCACCGATGCAACTCTGAAGGCGATTCTCACCCCGACCGGGACCTTCGTTCGTTCCGAGTGGGCGGTGAAAGCGCCGTTCGCACAGTCGTACTACGCGCCGCGGCAGTTCCAGCTCACGGCCCGCTTCCAGTTCTAAGAATCCCGTTTTTGGTTGTGTAGGGGCCGGCTCTCAGCCGGCCCTTTTTATTGGAGGGGACGGCGCAGACAGGAATGTCTGCGCTCCACGGCACCGCAATGGAGCGCAGACATTCTTGTCTGCGCCGTTAATCGCTATTGGAACAACCGTTCGCGCGCGATCAGCTCGCGCGTCATCGGGTTCGCGTGCTGCTTCGCCGCCTCGATCCGCGCCTGCGCGTCGGGCTCGTGCAGCAGCACCGCAACCTGCGCGCGCTTGAAGAGGACCATCGGGTAGTCGGGATGGGACGCCGGGACGCGGTCCAACGCGTCGCGCGCCTCGGGGAATCGGTGTTCGGCGAGATAGAGCACGCCGAGCTCGAGATCGTGGCCCGGCACTCTCTGGAACGCGTCGAGCGCGACGTTCGTCTGGCCCACCTGCATCGCGAGCGTGCCGAGGTGCGCGAGCTCGGATGCGGTGGGAGCGCGGAGTGTGTAGAGCCTCTGGAGCAGCGCGATCGCGTCGGGCAACCGCTCTTCGCGCTCCCGGATCTGCTCCAGCGCTTCGATCGCCGGAACCTTGTCCGGCGTCTGCGCCAGCACCTGCTCGAGCATCGGCTCCGCCTTCTTCCAATCGCTCGTGCGCGCGAGATGAAGCGCGAGGTACGTGCGGACGTCGGGGGAGTCGGGAGCGATCGCCTGCGCGCGCTCGAATGCGGCGACCGCCTGCTGATCGCGGCCGAGCGCGGACTCCGCGGTCGCGAGACGGAGCGCCGCGTCGAGGTTGTGCGGGTCCTTGACGAGGATCTGTTCGAGCAGCGGAATCGACTTCGCGTACTCCTCGCGCACGAAGAGAGATGCCGCCTCGTCGAGGACCGGAAAGAGCGGCGCCATGTCGGCCGGACGCGGCGCATCCTTCCGCACGACCGGCTTCACGTCGGCGGTCACGTAGCCGAGGGACGCGAGCTTCTTCCGCTCCTCGGCGTCGCTCGGTGCGGCTGCGTTTGCGGCCTGCGCGAGCGACGGGATCGGATAGTCGCGCAGCGTCGCGCGCTGCTCGCGCGAGAGGCTGGCCTGCGGCGCGAGGTTGTGCGTCTCGCCCGGATCGGCGGCGACGTCGTACACCTCGAGCGAGCCGGCGAGGATCGCCTTGCGCGTCCCGTCCACCGCCATCACCTGCGGCTGCCATCCGTAGTCGAGAAACGCCTTCATCGCCTCGGCCGCGACGACTTTCTCGCTGCCGGCGGTACGGAGAGTGTTCGTCGCGTCGATGCCCGCCCAGTCGAGGATCGTGTGAAAAATCCGCCGCGTGCTCACCGGCGTGTCGGTTGTCCCAACCGCAACCCCGGGGCCGACCAACAGCAGCGGGACGTGCATCGTCGCCTGGTACATCAGATTGCCGTGCTGCTGCTCGCCGTGCTCGCCGAGGCCTTCGCCGTGGTCGCCGACGAAGATCATCGCGACCGGCTTCTGCGCGCTCCGGAATGCCGCGACGAGGCGGCCGAGCTGCTGGTCCATGAACGCCACTTCGCCGTAGTAGGGGTTCTTCGCGTACTTCGTGCGGAACGGCTCGGGGGGCGTGTATGGATAGTGCGGGTCCCAGTAGTGAACCCAGAGGAACACGGGTTGCGTTGCCGGTTGCCGTAGGAAGGCGAGCGCGCGGTCGGTCGTCTCCTGCGCATTGCGCTCCGCGCGGTTCGCGCCGAAGTCCTCATCCCAGACGTCGAAGCCGCGCGCCAGTCCGAAGCGTTTCGCGAGCGCGAATGCCGAGATGAACGCCGCCGTTTTGTATCCCGCTGCATGCAGGCGTTCCGCGAGGAGCGGGGTCGTGTCAGCGAGGTGCCGTGCGTTCTCGTGGACGCCATGCCCGCCCGCGTACAGCCCCGTCATCATCGATGTATGTGAAGGCAGCGTCTGCGGCACCGCGCAGTAGGCCGCCCGGAATCGCATCCCCTGCGGCACCAGCGCATTGAACGACGGCGTCTCGACCTCCTTCGCCTCCGGCCCGATCGCATCCGCCCGCGTCGTATCGAGCGTGACGAGCAGAATCGAAGGCCGCTCCACCGGCCGTTCCCGATGGCAGGCGGCAAGGAGGAGGACTGCGAGAGCGAAGCGCTTCATGCGGGCGGAAGTGTACCGGCCCGGCGTGTCCTGTTAGCTCGCGATCCGCCGCATCCGCTTCGCGAGATCGGGGACCATCTCCTCGGCGCGCCATTTGTCGGAGTTCGTCAGCATGACGAGCAGCCGGTGTTCGTGGACGTACCAGAGATAGCAGGCGTCGAAGATGTCGTTGCTGCCGGCGGCGCCCATGGTCCGCGCGCCCCGCTTGTTGCGGTGGACGTAGAGAGCGAACAGCGCCCCTTTTTCGGCGGCGGTCAGGAGCTTGTCTCCGTCGAGCGCGTGAATCCACTTCGCGAGATCGGCGGTCGTGGAGAGCATGCCGCCGTTTGCGCGGAGGTTCCACGACGGCCCGTCGGAGAGCCAGCGATGATCGAGCGGAGTGCCCCAGCGTTGGCCGTGCTGATAGCCGGCGGCGAGTTCGGAGCTCTTCCAGCCCGGCCCGAGGTATCCGGTTCGGCTCATTCCGGCGGGCACGAAGATCGTCTCGCGGACGAACTGCTCGTACGGCTCGCCCGATGCGATCTCGACGACCGCGCCGAGCAGGCTGTAGCCGGTGTTCGAGTACTGCGATTTCGCGCCCGGCGCGGAGAGCAGTTTTGCGTTCATCGCGCGGCGGACCATCTCGTCGCGGGAAACCGGTTCGTAGTCGTAGTCCGGCGCGTACGCGAGCGGCTTCGACGCGGCGTCGACGATGTCGGGCAGCCCCGACGTGTGTTCCAGCAGTTGCTGCACGGTGATGCGCGCTTTGTCCGGAGGCGCCGAGGGGAAGAAGCGTGAGATCGGGTCCGAGCGATGCAGCTTCCCGCGGCTCTCGAGTTTCAGGATCGCGACGGCGGTGAACGGCTTCACGAGCGAGCCGATGTCGAAGCCGGTGGCCGTGGTGATGCCTTGGCCGTAACCTTTATCCAGCAGCACCACGCCGTTGTCTTCGAGGAGTACCGAACCGGCGAAGCCTTTCGACGTCAGTCCCGAGAGGTAGTCGTCGATTCCGCGGATCACCACTTCCTTCGGCTGCGGCGACTCCTCGCGCCCGCGGAGGTACCAGATCGCGCCTGCGACTACGGCGGCGACTGCGACGATGAAGATCCACGCGCTTCGCTTGATGTGCACTCTCAAACGATTACGGAACGGCGACCGTACTTGTTGCAACGTGATCCCGTTCCTGGTTGTCCTCTCCCTCCTCTTTCCAGCCCGCATTGCTCCCGAGATTCCCGTAACCACGCCGTCACTCGGTCGCGCGCCGGGTCTGCAAGACGGGTTGCGAGTCGCGTCGAACGGCTCGATCACGCTGGCGGCGTGGGTTGACGGCCGCAGCCGATCGATCGACGTCTTTGCCTCGCGAGTCGACGTGACCGGAAAACCGCTCGATCCGACCGGCATCGTCGTCCGAGAGCACGCTAGCCTCGATGACGTCTTCTGGGACGGCACCGACTTCGTCGTCGTCACCACCACCTCCGCCGGCGATCACGAGCTGGTCTTCGTCAGCGTCGACGGCGCGATCCGAAAGAGGGTCTCTCTTCCGATCGCGCAAAACTACGCGGCCCACACCTACCAGGGCGCCGACAGCCGGCTTCTCTTTCTCCCGCACGACGGATACTCGCCGCTCGCGACCATCGCCGACCTTCAAGGCAACATCATCAAACGTGGCGGCGACGACACCGGCGGCACGGCGGCGTGGAAGGCAAGCAATGGCACCGGTTTCCTCGTCATCCGGCATGGAAACGGGTTCGTAGCTGAAGAGATGGACCGCGACGGCGATGTGCTCAGCTCGATCGATCCGCAGTTTCCTTCCGATTTCTCGCCTGCGGCCATGAGCGGCGACGGAAGGGGAGGGTACGTCCTCGCCGGCTACCTTCCCGCCGTCGGCGATCTCACCCTCATCCATCTGAACGCCGATGGTCTGCAACAGGGGACGCCGGTGGTGCTTCAGGCACGCAATCCCGAGTTCTCCTTCGGCGCGGCCAGCGCCACGATGACGAACGGCGGCTTCGTCGTGACGTGGGCGGGGACGCTGCCGAAAACTCTCTCTTACGTCACGTATGTGAGCCGTGATGGCGGAGGGCCCGTGGAGAGTTTCACTTCCACTGGTTACATTTCCGACCTTGTGTACGACCGCGACGCGGATCTCGTGTTCACCGCCACGCGCGAGTTGCTACCGTCGTTCGGCTACGACGTCTGGGTGCAGAAGGGGACGGCGTCTCCTCAACCGCTGACCCAATCCGCAACGGACCAAAGCGCACCGCAAGTT
>DASXIH010000344.1:0-3126 GCA_036498125.1 Thermoanaerobaculia bacterium | reverse complement strand
ATCGAGTTGGGCTACCGACATGAATGAGGTGCGGCGATTGTCGGGAAACGGAGGGCGCTTGTCATCAGCAGATCGCCCCACAACTTTTTCCACCTCCCGTAGAGTGCCTGAAGGCCGCTCTGGTTGAGAAACGAGCGGTTTTCCACAGGGAGGAGTGAACCGAAAGTTCTCCAGCCTGTGGAATCCGTCGCGCGTGGGCGGCGTTCGCGACGGGCATGAAACGTTTGGCCACCCTTCTCCTCGTTGCCGGCGCTTCGCTGCCTCTTCTGGCGCAGCAACAGCCGGCGTCTCCAACCCCTCAGGACAAAGTCGTCGCCAGGATCAACGGCGAAGTGATCACGCAGTCGCAGCTCGACAATCTGTATGACTCGATGAATCTGCAGATGCGCCAGCAGTACGAGCGCGCCGGCGGCAAGGCGGCGTTCCTCGACAACTACACGCGGAAGCGCCTCCTGCTGCAGGAAGCGATGAAAGCGGGCTTCGACAAACGCCCCGACGTCCAGCAGGCGGTCGACGCGGCGAGGGAGAGCGCGCTCTTCGACCGTTACGTGAAAGAGGTCGTCTCGCAGCAGATCGTGACTGACGAGATGGTCCGCAAGTATTACGACGATCATCACGACGACTTCAACGAGCCGGAACAGGTGAAGGCGTACCACATCATCGTGATGTACAACGGCACCGGTCCGAAGCCGAAGACCAAGGACGAGGCGAAGGCCGAGGTCGAGAAGATCGCGAAGGATCTGCACGACCGCGCCAGCGGCTGGTCACAGGTCGACGCCGCGCAGCGGGCGCACCTGATGCTGAGCGCGTTCAACGACGCCGCGAAGCAGTACTCGGAGGACGGGACGGCGCCGCACGGCGGCGAGCTCGGATGGTTCGAGCGCGGCAAGATGGACAAGACGTTCGAGGACGTCGCGTTCGGGCTGAAGCCGGGGACGATGAGCGACCCGTTCGAGACCCGCTTCGGGTATCACATCGTGTTCGTCGAAGGGCACAAGGCGCCGCGCGTGACGCCGTTCGAAGAGGCGAAGCAGTCGATCCGCGACAAGCTGATCGGCGAGCACACGGGCGACATCATGTCGACGGTGCAGCGGCTCACGGACGAGCTGAAGTCGTCGAGCAAGGTGGCGCTGTATCCGGAGAACATCCGGTACTGAAAACGTAGGGCGGGCTTCAGCCCGCCCCACGCCGCACGTCTTACGGGATGATGTCGATGTCCGGATCGTGCGACTGGCCACCCGAGGTCACGGTGTAGTGCACCGTGTACTTTTGCGATTTTCCCTGTGACTTCCCAGGGAAAGGCTGGCTCGTTCCGCTCCAGCGGCCGCCGTTCGGCGAGATGTTCGGATTCGTGTACGGCGCCGGCATGTGGATGGCGAAGTCGATGTCGCCGACCCACGTGACGGTCTCGCCGCCATTGATCGTGACTGTGGGCGGATTTGCAGACAGATCGTTATTGATCGTTACAGTTGCCATGAAGCCTCCTCGTTGTCTTGGACCTTGGACCCGAGGCGATTATACGGCGGGGGGTGGAAGATGCTGATAGGTGGCGGTCTTCCTGGCCTTCGCAAACTCCGGCTCCAGCTCGATCTCCGTGTGGCTATATCCCTTCGCGATCGCTTGGGCGAGCCACTTCGCCGCTTCGTCATCTTCGCCGTGAACCGCGCACACCATCGCGGCGCGGTAAAGGACGAAGGAGTTGGCCGGATCGCGCTTCAGGGCATCTTCGATCTCGCGGCGGGCTGAGTCGGCATCGCCATGCTTCGCGAGGCACTCGGCGAGGCGGGCGCGAATCGAAACATCGTTCGGATTTCGCTGAAGCTCGTCGCGCATGAGCGAGATCGCGTGTTCGTAAGCAACGCGTGCGCGTTGGGCGTCGCTGAGCGACTCTCGATACGCGTCGCCGAGGTTCGCCCAGTACTTATAGTTCTCCGGCGTCAAACCGATGGCCTTCTCCAGCATCGTCGCGGAGTCGTGGTAACGCCCGAGGAAGTAATAGCAGGTACCGAGGTTTGAATACGCCTGCGCCGTTGGCTTCTGGTCGATGGTTTTCTTGAACATGCCGATGGCGTCGTCGTACCGTCCCATCTGTTCATAAACGCCGCCGAGGTTGTTGTATCCGCGCATGTTGTCGGGAACGAGCTGGACGACCTTCTGGAACATGGCGGCACTCGCGGGATATTGGCGGTGCGCGTAGTAGAAAGCTCCGAGCGCGCTGTACGAGCCCCAGTACTTCGGCTGGAGGTCGATCGCGCGTTTGTAGGACGCCTCGGCGCGCGCCGGCTCTTTCTTCAAGTCATATGCGCGCGCCAATCCGACGACGCTGTCGGCATTGTTTGGCTGTTGCTGCAGGGCGCGTCCGAACTCAGCGATGGCGCGATCGGCCTGGCCGGTCTGCAACGCCACTTGCCCCAACGTGACGCGGACATCGGGATTGAGCGGATCGGCTTTCGCGGCTGTGTCGCAGTACGCGCTGGCCTTCCTGATCGACTGCGGGTCGCGCGTGATGACGTACTTCGCGAGATACGCGCGGCCGAGGGCAGCCTGCACCGTCGCTGATGACGTGCCGAGGTCCTCGAGGGTTCTGATGGCGGCGTCCAGCGACTTCTCGTCGTCGTAGCGCCGCAGATAACCGAGGGCTTCGAGGTAGCGTTGCTGCGAGACATTCGCGTCGAGCGATGGGAAGCTTTGCGGCGCCGCTTTGGGGTCGAGGTAGGAGGCGATCCTGGTGACGATCTTGTCCTGCACGTCGAAGAGCTCCGTAGCGGCGCCGTCGACCGTGTCGGCGGCGAGCTGGGAACGGTTCTGGGCGTCGACGATGGCGTAGCTGATGCGGATTCGGTTGCCGGCGCGCTGCATGGAGCCGCGGACAATCATCGTGACGCCGAGGTCGCGGCCGATCCTCTGCACGTCGTCGCCGCCGGTCAGGTCCTGCGGCTTCGGGCGGATGAGCTGGACGGACGGGAGGCGCGCGAGGCGCGTGCTCACGGTTTCCGCGAAGCCGTCGCCGACGAGTTGTCCGTTCGCGTCGCCCGACAGATCGCGGAACGGGAGGACCGCGACGTAGCTCTTCGGCTGTTGCTGTTGTGCGGCCGCCGCGGTGCCCTGCGGACCGCTCAGCTGGCG
>DASXIH010000343.1:0-11519 GCA_036498125.1 Thermoanaerobaculia bacterium | reverse complement strand
CTCGTCTTCAGCGACTTCTTCCCGATGTTCGACATCCCGTTCCAATACGGTGGCGGGTGGGACAAGGCAGGCGACTCGAAGCCGGAGCAGGTGATCGTCATCGATGCGGCGATGAATCAGAAGCTGTTCGGCGGCGGCAACAGCGTCGGCAAGAGCGTGCGCATCGCCGACCGCGACTTCAAGATTGCCGGCGTCATCTCGCCCGACTGGCATCCCAGCTACCGGTTCTACGACCTCAACGGAGGGCCGGTCCCTCCGGAGAGCATCTTCATGCCGTTCAACCTGACGCCGGTCATGCAGATCCAGACGAACGGGAACAGCGACGGCTGGAAAGACTACGGCAACTCGCCGGAGGATTTTCTCAACTCGGAACAGACGTGGATCCAGTTCTGGGTCGAGCTGCCGGACGCCGCGAAAGTTCAGGCGTATCACGACTATGTCGTGAACTACGTGCGGGACGAGAAGACGCACGGCCGTTTCCAGCGGCCGCTGCACGTGGAGATCAACTCGATGCCGGAGCTGCTCGAGGCGTTCGGGTTCGTCCCGAAGACGGTGAAGGTGATGAGCGTCGTCTCACTCCTCTTCCTGATCGTCTGCTCGCTCAACCTGGTCGGTCTGCTGCTCGGCAAGTTCCTGGCGCGCGTTCCGGAGGTCTCCGTGCGCCGCGCCCTCGGCGCGAGCAAGATCCAGGTTTTCTGGCAGCACGTCGTCGAGTGCGAAGTGATCGGCGTCGCCGGCGGCGCACTCGGCATGCTGCTCTCGGTCGCGATGCTCAGCATCATCGCGAAAGTTCTGCAGCAGGGGAACGGCAACTCGATCACCGGCGTCTCGCTGGATCTCGAGATGGTCGCCGTCTCGCTCTTCCTCTCACTCGTCGCCGGCTTGATGGCCGGCATTTACCCGGCGTGGCGCATCTGCTCGGTCGCGCCCGCGATGCAACTGAAGCTGCAGTAACCGCTGCACGAATCGGAGGACATCATGCACATCGGTCCGCTTCTTCGATCCATGGGACGCAACCGCACGCGCTTCGCGCTGATCATTCTCGAGATCGCGCTCACGCTGGCGATCGTCACGAACTGCCTGAACATCATCCTCGACGAGCGCAAGGGGATGCAGAAACGCTCCGGCTTCGACGACGACAATCTCATCAACGTGGCGGCCTCGCCGTTCGGCACCGAGTGGAAGGACCAGTCGTTCGTCGAGACGACGGTTCATGCCGACTTGCGGGCACTCCAGGCGCTCCCCGGCGTGAAGAGCGCGGCGGCGACGTACTTCCTCCCGTGGCAGGGCGGCGGCAGCTCCGGCACGTTCAGTACCGACGGTTTCAACGGCAAGTTCCAGGCGCAGATCTATCCGACGACGTCGCAGCTCTTCGACACGCTCGGCGTCCACATCATCGCCGGACGCAATTTCGTTCCGGCCGACACGCCGGTCGACCCGAACGCCTCGTCCCGCGTCACGATCATCAGCTCCGGTCTTGCGAAGAAGGTGTGGGGCAACGCCAATCCGCTCGGAAAGGTGCTCGCCAGCGGCGAGGGGAAGTACCCGCGCACCGTCATCGGCGTGATCGGCGAGTTCTACAACCCGTACTCGTGGCCGATCGGCGACTATGTCCTCTTCACCCCCGGCCGGTCGTGGAGCACGACCGGTACGTATTACCTGATCCGGACGCAGCCCGGCGCCAAGAAAGCGGTGCTCGGCGAGTTGGAGCCGGGCCTCCTCAAGGTCAATCCGAACCGCGTGCTGAGGGTGCTGACGATCTCGGAGATCAAGGACAATTTTTTCAGCGGCAGCCGCATCGCGATTAACGGTATGACCGCGCTCGTGATCGCGCTCATCGTCATCACGGCGCTGGGGATCGTCGGCATGACTGCGATGAGCGTCACGGAGCGGACCAAGCAGATCGGCACGCGCCGCGCCCTCGGCGCCACGCGCGGCGACATCCTCCGCCACTTCCTCGCGGAGAACTGGATCGCCACGACGCTCGGCCTGATCCTCGGCGTCGCCGGCGCCTACGGGTTGAATCTTTTCCTGCTGAGCCGCGTATCTGACGTCAAGCTGCCCTGGCAACTCGTCGCCGCCGGCATGCTCCTCTTATGGATCAACGGCTTACTCTCCACCATTCCGCCCGCTCTGCGGGCCACGATGGTGCCGCCGTCGACGGCCACGCGCAGCGTCTGACGCGCGCGATGCCGAAGGTCCTGATCGTCGAAGACCAACCCGCGGTGGCGAGCTCGCTGCGGGTTCTCTTCGACGTCCACGACATCGAGTCGATCGTCGTGCGCGACCCCGAAGCGGCCATGCGCGCCATCGCACGCGGCAATGTCGGTGTCGTCCTGCAGGACATGAACTTCACTCCCGGCGCGACAAGCGGCGATGAGGGTGTCGCCTTCTTTCGCCGCGTGCGAGCCGCGCACCCCGACCTGCCGATTCTCCTGATCACGGCGTGGACTTCGCTCGAGACCGCGGTCCAGCTCGTGCGCGAGGGCGCGACCGACTACCTGGCGAAACCGTGGGACGACGCGAAGCTGATCGCGACGATCCAGCCGCTGCTCCGTGACCGCGAACGCACCAATACGCGCCAGACCCTCTCGGCAGCTGCCGATCTCTGCGGCATCGTCTACGAGAGTGAGGCGATGCACAGCGCGGTCACGCTGGCGCTGCAGGTCGCGGCGAGCGACGTACCGCTGCTGATCACCGGTCCGAACGGTGCCGGCAAAGAGAAGATCGCCGAGATCGTTCACGCCAATTCGCGCAGACGTTCGAAGCCTCTCGTGAAGGTGAATGCCGGCGCGCTTCCCGACGAACTGATGGAGAGCGAGCTGTTCGGCGCCGAGCCCGGCGCGTTCACCGGCTCGACGCGCCTCCGCATCGGCCGCTTCGAAGCGGCGAACAACGGCACGCTGTTCCTGGACGAGATCGGCAACCTCTCAGCCGCGGGACAGATGAAGCTCCTGCGCGTTCTCCAGAGCGGCGAGTTCGAACGCCTCGGCTCGAACGAGACGCGGCGCGTCGACGTCCGCCTGCTCTGCGCCACGAATGCCGACTTGCGCAAGCCGGCGTTCCGTCAGGACCTCTACTTCCGGATCGCGGTCGTCGAGCTGCACGTTCCCGCGCTCCGCGAGCGAACGGAAGACGTCCTCCCGCTCGCGAAAGCGTTCCTCCGCGGCAAGCGGATCGACGACTCCGCGCGTACGGCGCTGTTGTCGCATCCGTGGCCGGGCAACGTCCGCGAGCTGCAGAATCGCGCGCAACGAGCGCTCGTCCTCGCCGGATCGGACGTCATCACCGCCTCGGACCTCGGCTTCGGCGACGCCGGCGAAGTGCGGACCGAAGAAGTGCCGCTGGAGCGCGCGCAACTCGAGGCGGCGCTCCTGAATGCGGGCGGCAGCGTCTCGCGCGCCGCGGAAGCGTTGGGAGTGAGCCGTCAGGCGCTGTATCGGCGTATGGAGAAGCTCGGCGTCATTCTCGAGCGAAAGCCGAGGTGAGAACGTCCTGCATGAGGGGAGCGGACGTCTCGTCCGCTCATGCGCGTCGTCAGCCGCGCTGTCGCGCGGCCGAGCGGACGAGACGTCCGCTCCCCTTTGGCGACTGTATGTGCAAGACGCTGAGGTGAGATGCGTCTCGCGACCCGAATCACACTCGACGTCGTCTTCATCGCGCTGGCGTCGCTAGCCGCCGCGTTCGGCGCATTGGCGATCGGCGCGCGTTGGCGTTTGCAGGGCGCGGCAACGTACGCCATCGCGGCGCTCGTCGTCGTTCCGCTCGTGGCTTGGGTCGTCCACGATCTCGTCTCGCGCATCACCGAGCTGCACGCTGTCCTCGGCAACGCGCTCAGCGCGTTTCGCGACGGCGACTTCGGCTTGAGGCTGGCGGTCCGCGGCGACCGGGAGCTCGCGGAGCTGAAGGCGATGTACAACCAGCTCGCCGACACCGTGCGCGACAACCGGGAGGCGCTGCACCAGAAAGAAGTCCTCCTCGATACGATCCTGCAGCGCACTCCGGTCGCGGTGATCCTGCTCAACGCGGCCGAACGCGTCATCTACTCGAACACCGCCGCGCGTGAGCTGATCGCCGAAAGCGGCCGGCTGAACGGACGCCTCCTCTCCGAGGTCGCCATCGCGCCGGCGTTGCGCGAGGCGATGCTGTCGGCGCACGACTCGATCTTCCGGAGCGAGGATGAGGTCTTCCACATCGGGCAGCGCGTCTTTCATCTGAATACCCAGCGGCATCGGCTCGTGCTCCTCGAGCGGCTCACGCCGCAGCTCCGGCGTCAGGAGATCGCGGTCTGGAAGAAGGCGATCCGGATCATGAATCACGAGATCAACAACAGCATCGCGCCGATCAGCTCCCTCTTTCACTCGGCGCGGCGGGCCCAGGAGCAGCCGGAGCATCGCCACCGCGTCGACGAGATCTACGGCCTGATCGAGGAGCGGCTCGCGTTCCTGCGCACCTTCCTCGCGGCGTACGCCGAGTTCGCCCGCCTGCCGGAGCCGCGGAAGAAGCGGACGAGCTGGAACGACGTCATTCAAAGCGCCCAATTGCTCTATCCGTTTCGCGTCGAAGGGACGCCGGCGATCGAGTGCCAGATGGATGCGGCGCAGATGCAGCAGGTGCTCATCAACCTCATCAAGAACGCCCACGAGTCGGGAAGCGCCGCGGACGAGATCGTCGTCGCCATCGAGGGCGGCGGCGCCGACTGCGTCTTACGCGTCCTCGACCGCGGCCGCGGCATGAGCGAAGACGTGATGCGCCAGGCGCTCGTCCCGTTCTACTCGACGAAGCCCGACGGCTCCGGCGTCGGCCTCGCCCTCTCGAACGAGATCGTCGAAGCGCACGGCGGCCAGATGCACCTGGAAGCCCGCGAAGGCGGCGGCACCGCCGTCACCTGCTGGCTCCCCGCGTGAGAACGGGGGACTGCTTCATCGTTGTAAGATGATGACCATGCGAGTGGCTTCTGGTCGAGTCGTGGATGGTCACGTTGAGCTGACCGACGCGGAGTTCCCGGAAGGAGCGGCGGTAACAGTCCTCTTTTCAGACGAAGCAACCTTCGAAGCGGACTCCGAAACAGAACGCAGGCTGCTTGAATCGATCGCTCAATGTGAACGGGGAGAGGGCATCCCGCTCGAAACCGTCCTCGCTGGACTGCGCAGCCGAGAGTGAGCGATCCGCTCGCAATCATAGTCAGCCCGCTCGCCAAACAGCAGATCGATAAAGAGGACGCTTGGTGGCGAGCAAATCGTCCAGCCGCGCCAAACGCTATTCGCGAGGAAATCGAGCGAATCGCGGCGATCCTTTCATTTCAACCGAGCGTTGGTCCGATTGCCAGAAACGTGACGTTGTCAGGCGTACGCAGAATCCATCTCGATCGCGTTCATTGTCACCTCTACTACAGAGTGGCGGGATCGCCGCGCTACGTTGAAATAGTCGGTTTCTGGGGATCAAGGCGCGGCAGTGATCCTCCGATCTGATGCACCTGGAAGCCCGCGAAGGCGGCGGCACCGCCGTCACCTGCTGGCTCCCGGCGTGAGAACGTAGGACGGGCTTTAGCCCGTCCGGGGCGGGCTGAAGCCCGCCCGACGTCCGAGAGTCCCGCACCTCGGGCACGTCCCGCCCGCACCGCGGGCAGGTCCCGCCCGCATCGCGGGCACGTCCCGTCCGCGCCTCGGGCGCGTCCCGCCCGCACCGCGGGCAGGTCCCGCCCGCACCGCGGGCAGGTTCCGACCGCACCTCGGGCAGGTCCCGCCCGCACCTCGGTCACGCGCCGCCCGCATCGCAGGCACGTTCCGCCCGCATGGCGAGCACGTCCCGCCCGCACCACGGACACGTTCCGCCCGCACCGCGGACACCTCGCGCCGGCATGCGAGTCATAGAGCCTAAGGGGAGCGGACGAGACGTCCGCTCCCCTGGTAGGTTCTTCAGGTCGCTGCTTGCGGAAAATTCGAGCACGAAGACTGCACGCGGCATCCGGGCATGACACTGCCGCCCTGCTACATCCCTCCCGATGAAGACGACGAGACCCCGAGCGATCCTTCGCGACGGTCGTTCCTGATCGGATCGGCGGTTGCGACGGTGGGGGCGTGCGTGGCGCCGCTGCTGGGCGCATCAGACGCTGCGCCGCCGCCGATGAAGCCCGAACCCGGGCCGTACGCGACCTCGGTATCGCTGAACGTGAACGGCAACGTCCACGACCTGCGGCTCGATCCGCGGACGACGCTGCTCGACGCGCTTCGGGAGAACCTCGACCTCACCGGCACGAAAAAAGGCTGCGATCAGGGAGCGTGCGGCGCGTGCACGGTGCTGGTCGACGGCCGGCGCGTGAACTCGTGCCTCACGCTCGCCGTGATGCACGGCGGCCAGAAGATCGTTACCGTCGAAGGGCTCGCGCAGGGCGAGCACCTGCATCCGGTCCAGGCGGCGTTCATCCGGAACGACGGCTTCCAGTGCGGCTACTGCACCCCCGGCCAGATCTGCTCTGCCGTGGCGTTGCTGCACGAGGGCCACACCGGAAGCGACGAAGAGATCCGGACCTGGATGAGCGGCAACATCTGCCGCTGCGGCGCCTACACGAACATCGTCGCCGCGATCCGCGAAGCCGAGAAGAACGGAGGCGCCAATGCACCCGTTTGATTACGTACGCGTCTCGACCGCTCCGGAGGCGATCAAGTCCGGCTCGCGCGAGTCGGCGAAGTTCATGGCCGGCGGGACGAACCTCGTCGACCTGATGAAGGCGACGGTCGAGAAGCCGTCGCACATCGTCGACATCAACCCTCTGCCGCTGGCGGCGATCGAGGCGGCAGACGGCGGCATCCGCATCGGCGCGCTGGCGCGGATGTCCGACGTCGCCGCGCATCCTCTCATCGTGCAGCGCTTTCCGGCGATCTCGCAGGCGTTGCTCGCGAGCGCGTCGCCGCAGCTCCGCAACGCGGCGTCGATGGGCGGGAACCTGATGCAGCGAACGCGCTGCCCGTACTTCCGCGAGCTGACCTGGACCGCGTGCAACAAGCGGAATCCCGGCAGCGGCTGCTCCGCGCTCGACGGAGAGAATCGCACCGAGGCGGTTCTCGGAACCTCGGAGCACTGCATCGCGGCGCATCGATCCGATTTCGCAGTCGCATTCGCCGCGCTCGACGGCGTGCTGACGCTCCGCGGACCGAATGGGGAGCGTCGCGTCAAAGCAGTCGACTTCCATCTGCTGCCGGGATCCACGCCGCAGCTCGAGCACAACCTCAAACATGGAGAGCTGATCGTCTCGCTCTTCGTGCCCGACGCATTGCACGCGGCACACTCGGCGTACCTGAAAGTGCGCGACCGGTCGGAGTACGAGTTCGCACTCGCTTCGGCTGCGGTCGGACTCGATCTCGAGCGGGACGTCATTCGCAGCGCCCGCATCGCGCTCGGCGGCGTCGGCACGAAGCCGTGGCGCGCGCACCACGCCGAGGAGGCGCTGATCGGGAAGGCGCCGACGAGGGAGAACTTCCGGTTGGCGGCTGAGGCGGAGATGCATAACGCCCAGGGCCACGGCCGGAACAACTTCAAGATCGAGCTCGCGAAGCGGACCCTCGTTCGCGCGCTCAGCGATCTCGCGGGAGGTGCGGCATGAGCATTCCGATGATGGGCGAACCGCGCGACCGCGTCGACGGGCGCGCGAAAGTCACCGGCACCGCGAAATACGCCGCCGAGTACAACCCGCCGGGGATCGTGCACGCCGTCGTCGTTCCGGCGACGATCGCATCCGGCACGATCAGCGCGATCGACGTGTCCGAGGCGAAGAAAGCGGCGGGCGTGATCGCGGTCATCTCGCATCTCAATGCGCCGAAAATCGACTCGCTGCAGGGTGGCAACTTCGCCGAGCCGCATCTCATCCCGTTCAACGACAACAGCGTCCACTACGTCGGCCAGCAGGTCGCGGTTGTCGTCGCCGACACGATCGAGCACGCGACGCACGGCGCGGAGCTCGTGAAGGTGAAGTACAGCGAGCAGGCGGCACGAACCGACATGAACGCGCTGCGGCACGAGGCGAAGGACAAGGCGTCGCAGCAGGCGCCGCCGCTTTCGAAGGGCGACGCCGATGACGCCTTCGCGTCGGCACCGGTCAAAGTCGATCACGTCTACCGCACGCCGTACGAACACCACCATCCGATGGAGGCGCACTCGATTGTCGTCATCTGGGACGACGACCACGTCACGCTGCACGACTCGTCGCAGAACATCTTCGCGGTACGCGGCCTGATCGCGCGCGCGTTCAGCATCCCGCGCGAGAACGTCCACATCCTGTCGCCGTTCGTCGGCGGAGCGTTCGGGAGCAAGGGATCGAGCTGGCCGCACGTCCTCATCGCAGCGATCGCGGGCCATGAGGTGAAGCGCCCGGTGAAGCTGTGGCTCCCGCGCAAGCAGCTCTTCTTCACGAACGGACACCGGCCGGAGACCGAGCAGCGCGTCGCCCTCGGCGCCACGCCCGACGGCAAGCTCGTCTCGGTCATCCACGAAGGCATCAGCCAGTCGAACGCCGTCTGCGAATACAACGAGCGCTTCTCACGGCCGACGCGCGTGATGTACGCGACGCCGCACATGGACGTCAGCAATCTCGTCGTCGAGCTGAATGTGTCGAGCCCCACGTACATGCGTGCGCCGGGCGAGAACCCCGGCATGTTCGCGCTCGAGTCGGCGATGGACGAGCTGGCGGTCGCGCTGAAGATGGATCCGTTGCAGCTCCGCCTCGTCAACTACGCCGAGACCGATCCGTCGAACGGCAAGCCGTGGTCGAGCAAGTCGCTCAGGGAGTGTTACTCCCAGGCGGCGGAGCGCTTCGGCTGGTCGAAACGGAACGGCGAGCCGCGCTCCATGCGCGCCGGCCGCTGGCTGATCGGGCAGGGGATGGCGTCTGCGACCTATCCCTCGCACCGCTCGCCCGCGTCGTGCCGGGCTCGGATGAATGCCGACGGCACCGCGACGATCTCCAGCGGCTCGCACGAGATGGGGATGGGCACCGCGACCGTCATGTCGCAGCTCGCCGCCGCGACCCTCGGTATCCCCGCGGAGCGCGTTCGCTTCGAGTACGGCGACACGAACTTGCCGCAGGCGCCGATCTCCGCCGGCTCGATGACGGCGGCGAGTGTCGGGACCGCCGTCTACGAAGCGTCGACCGCGCTCAAGAAGAAGCTCATAGACCTGAACAACGGCGCCGAAGTGAGCGACTACGCGACATTGCTGCACGCGCACTACCTGCCGTCGGTCGAAGTGCAGGTCGACTCGAAGCCCGATCCGGAGGCGGAGAAGTTTTCATCGCAGGCATTCGGCTGTCATTTCGCCGAAGTCGCCGTCGATCCCGACCTCGGCATCGTCCGGCTGCAGCGGATGGTGAGCGCATTTGCGGGCGGCCGCATCCTCAACGAGAAGACGGCACACAGCCAGCTCCTCGGCGGCATCGTCATGGGCATCGGCATGGCGCTGTCCGAGGAGACGCATCTCGACCGGCGCAACGGCTCGTTCACCAACATCAACTTCGGCGAGTACCTCGTGCCGGTGAATGCCGACGTCCGGAACATCGACGTCATCCTCGTGCCGGAAGAGGACCCGCACGTGAACCCGATCGGTGCGAAAGGCCTCGGCGAGATCGGCATCGTCGGCGTGGCGCCGTCGATCGTCAACGCCGTCTACCACGCGACCGGCAAGCGCGTTCGCGACCTGCCGGTCACGCTGGACAAGCTGCTATGAGCCACGAGATCGACCGCCTCCTCGACGCCGTGCGCTCCGCGGAGCGCGGGATTCTCGTCACGCTCGTCCGCACGACCGGCTCGACTTATCGCCGCCCCGGCGCGCGTGCCGTGATCACCGAGGGCGGCGGGGCGTGCGGCCTCGTGAGCGGCGGCTGCATCGAACGCGACCTGCGCGAGCGGATGGCGGAGTGGATGAGCGGCTTCACTCCGCGCCTCGTCACCTACGACAGCACCACCGACGCGGACCTCGTGTTCGGCAGCGGCCTCGGATGCCGCGGCACGCTGGAGCTGCTCGTCGAGCCGTTCGATTCCGCGCACCCGCCCGCGATCGCCGCGTTTCAGTGGAACGGCCGCGAGCCGGTCGTCTGGACGACACGCCACGGCGACCGCGAGCTGCTCGTCGAAGTGATTCGTCCGCCGCGGACGATCGGCGTCTTCGGCAACGGCGCCGACGTCGAACCGGTGATCGCAATCGCGGAGCGCCTCGGCTTCAATGTGGCGCGGGCGTTCCAGCCCGCGCTCGAGGCCGCGATCGTGATGACCCACAACTTCTTGAAAGACGCCGAGCTCCTCGAAATGCTGCTCCCGTTGCCAATCCCGTATATCGGCGTCCTCGGCCCGAAGCAGCGCGGCGCGGAGCTGGTCGCCCATCTCAGCGACGAAGCGCGCGCGCAGGCGCACCGCCTCCGCAGCCCGATCGGCCTCGACCTCGGCGGCGACACGCCGGAAGAAGTCGCGCTGTCGGTCATCGCCGAGGTGCAGGCGGTGCTGAATGGAAGAGACGGACGGGCGCTGCAGGAACGGGAGGCGCCCATTCACGATCCGGAGCAGGTATGGGCGTGACGGCGATCGTTCTCGCAGCCGGCTTCTCGCGCCGGTTCGGCAGCGCGAAGCAGCTCTTCACCTACTTCGGAGAGCCGCTCGTCCGTCGAGCTGCTCGCGTGGCTCGCGAAGTGGCTCCGGTCATCGTCGTGATCCCGAACGACGCCGAAATCCGCCAGGCGCTCGACGGCCTCGACGTCACGATCGTCGAGAACGGGGAGCGGGCCGAGGGGATGGCCTCGTCGATCCGCGCCGGAGTACGCGCGTGCGCCGGCGACGTGCTGCTCACCCTCTGCGACCAGCCGGCCGTCAACTCCGCGCACCTCCGGAAGCTCATCGACTCCCGCGCCTCGATCGCGGCGAGCGGCTACGAAGGTACCGTCGGCGTCCCGGCCCTCTTCCGCTCGATGCATCGCGATTCCCTCCTCTCCCTGCACGGCGATTCCGGCGCGAAAGCGCTCCTGACATCGCAGGACGTTCACATAGTCCCGCTCGCTGACGGGTCGGATATCGACACTCTGCACTGACTTTGCACACGGCAGAATCCGGTGACGATCACCTGTGCCGATTGCGGGAGCCTTCAGACGATCCCGGAGCTTCCGCCTGGTTCGACGGCCGAATGCCATCGCTGCGACCGCCTGCTGGCGCGCACCCGCGGCGGTGTGGACGTGAGTCTTGCGTGCGCGGTGGCCGTCTTCGTCCTCCTGCCGCCGGCCTTTTTCATGCCGCTGTTCGCCTCGACCGTCAAGGAGCTCGTGTTCGAGACCAGCCGGCTCGTCTCGAGCGTCCCGGTCATCTACAGCGAAGTCTGGTTTCCGTTCGCCTTCGGCTTCCTCTTCTTCGCCTTTCTCTTTCCGGCCGTCCGCGCGCTGTTGCGGATCCTCGTGCTGGGCTCGATCCGCTTCGGCTGGCCTATCCCGCAGTGCGGCCGCTGGTTCCGATGGAGTGAAGAGCTCCGGCTCTGGAGCATGACGGATG
>DASXIH010000342.1:0-6233 GCA_036498125.1 Thermoanaerobaculia bacterium | reverse complement strand
CGCTGCGGAACCAGGCGGACGAGGCGCTCTTCGAGTACTACGGCACGAGCCAGCTCGCGTTCGTCGACGTCGCAAGCGGCGCGGTCACGCGCGTCGGCGCGCCGGCTGTGCTGACCGACGTCGATCTCGCGCCGGATGGTGACCACATTCTGGTCACTTCGATTCGGAAGCCGTATTCGTATGCGGTGACGTACAGCCGCTTTGCGCACGACGTCGAGGTGTGGGACCGCGCCGGGAAGGTGACACTGCTCGCGAAGTTGCCGGTCGCGGAGCATGTGCCGATCCACGGCGTGCCGAGCGGTCCGCGCGATCACGAGTGGCGTCCCACCGAGCCGGCGACGGTCGTCTGGGCCGAGGCGTTGGACGGGGGAGACTGGAAGACGAAGGTTCCGGCGCGCGACAAGATGATGATGCTGAGCGCGCCGTTCACGTCGGTTCCGATCGAGGTCGCGCGCACGGAGCAGCGGTCCGAAGGGATCAATTGGAGCGAGCAGCGCAACGTCGGACTGCTCCAGGAGTACGACGACAACCGGCACTGGCGCCGGACGTTCGTGATCGATCCTGACCACCCCGAGACGAAGCCTCGGGTCATCTGGGATCTGTCGAGCGACGAGTCGTACGAGAATCCGGGTCAGCCGATCTATCGCATTCTGCCGAACGGCAAGTGGGCGGTGCGGCAGAAGGGCGACACGATCTTCCTGACCGGCGCGGGCGCGTCACCGGCGGGAGACCGGCCGTTCCTCGACAGCTTCGATCTTCGTACGGGCCAGTCGCGGCGGCTGTTCCGCAGCGGCAAGGACGCATACGAGTACCCCCTCAGCTTCGTGAGCGACGCCTCCGACGCGATTCTCACGTGGCACCAGACGCCGATGGAACCGCCGAACCTCATGCTGCGCACCCTCGGTGCGGCGGTTCCGAACGCCGCGAAGGGCGAGGCGGTGGTCGCCTCGACGGCGCGGGCCATCACGCAGATCCCCGATCCGACTCCGGCGGTGCGCTCCATCAAGAAACGCCTGGTGACGTACAAGCGCAAGGACGGAGTCGACCTCTCGTTCACGCTCTACACGCCGCCGGACTACAAAGAGGGGACACGCGTTCCGGCGATCCTCGCCGCCTACCCGCTCGACTACGCCAACTCCAAGACGGCGGGTGAGATCAGCGGCTCGGAGCAGTACTTCACGCGGCTGCGCGACTATCAGCTGCTCCTCCTCTCCGGATACGCGATCATCGACAACGCGGCGTTTCCGGTCATCGGCGATCCGCAGAAGGCTTACGACACGTACATCGATCAGCTGGTGGACGACGCGCAGGCGGCGGTGGACAAGGCGGTGGAGCTCGGCGTCGTCGATCGCGACCGGATCGGCGTCACGGGGCACAGTCACGGCGCGATGATGACGGCGAATCTGGTCGCGCACACGGACCTGTTCCGCGCGGGCGTCGCCACGAGCGGCGCGTACAACAAGACGCTGACGCCGTTCGGGTTCCAGAACGAGCGCCGCTCGGTGTGGACCGCGCAGGACACGTATCTCAAGGTCTCGCCGTATTTCTACGCGAACCAGATGCGCGCGCCGCTGCTGATCGTGCACGGCGCCGACGACGCGAATCCGGGCACGATCCCGATGCAGTCCGAGCAGCTGTACGAGGCGATCCGCGGCAACGGCGGCGTGACGCGGCTCGTGATGCTCCCTCACGAGCCGCACTGGTATTCGGCGATGGAGTCGAACGAACAGCTCGCGTACGAGGAGCTGCGCTGGTTCGACAAGTATGTGAAGAATGCGGGGCCGCGGAAGTAGGGAGTTGGGAGTCGGGAGTTGGGAGTCGGGAGTAGGGAGTCGGGAGTGGGAGTCGACTCCCGACTCCCTACTCCCAACTCACGGCTCAATCAGGGATCTCGGGCTCGACGAGCTGGGCGAGCAGGGTGAGCGATTCCTGCCACCCGAGGTAGCAGGCCTCGACCGGAATCGCCTCGGGGATTCCTTCCTGCACGATCGTGACATCGGTGCCGACCGATACCGGCTTGAGGTCGATCGTCGTGATCATCTGCCCCGGCAGGTTGGAGGCATCGAAGCGGTCGGTGTGGCGGATGCGCCGGTTCGGGACGAGCTCGAGGTACTCGCCGCCGAATGAGTGGCTGGAGCCGGTGCTGAAGTTCGTGAACGACATCCGGTAATGGCCGCCGACCTTCGGGTCGATCTCGTGGACTTTTCCGGTGAAGCCGTTCGGCGGCAGCCACTTGGCCATGGCGTCGGCGTCGAGGAAGGCGCGGTAGATCTTCTCGGGCTTCGTGCGAAGGACGCGGTGGAGGCGGACGGTGTTGTCGGGCATGATCAACTCTCCTTGTTCTTTTTCTCTCTTTGACTCCCGTTCCGGGAGAAAATCATCGGTCTTGGCGAAACTCACTCCGACCCCATGGATCTGGCGCGACGGCGATTTTGTCCCATGGGCGGACGCGCATGTCCACGTGCTCACTCACTCGATGCAGTTCGGCTCCTCGGCGTTCGAGGGGATCCGCTGCTACAGCACGCCCCGCGGCCCGGCGATCTTCAGGCTCGACGATCATCTGCAGCGCCTGATCAACTCCTGCCGCATCTATCACATGGACGTGCCGTACACGCTCGACGAGCTCGGCTTTGCCTGCCGGGAGCTGGTCACCAAGAACAACCTCGAGGCCTGCTACATCCGGCCGATGGTGCTCCGTGGATTCGGCGCCGCCGGGATGGTGCCGTTCGACAGTCCGGTGGAGGTCTATCTCCCATGCTGGGAGTGGGGCGTCTACCTCGGCGAAGGTGCGCTCGAAGCCGGCGTCGACGCGTGCATCTCGAGCTGGAACCGGATGGCGCCGAATACGATCCCCGCGATGGCGAAGATGGCGGGCAACTACCTCAGCGGACAGTTGATCAAGATGGAGGCGCTGGCGAACGGATTCGCCGAGGCGATCGCGCTGGGGCCGGACGGCCGGCTGAGCGAAGGCTCGGGGCAGAACGTCTTCATCGTCTCGCGCGGCGTCCTTTACACGCCGCCCTTCAACGGGACGCTGCTGGCCGGCATCACGCGAGACAGCGTGCTCGCGATCGCCGAGGACCTCGGGATCCGCGTCCGGGAGCAGGAGATGCCGCGGGAGTCGCTCTACTCCGCCGACGAGATCTTCCTCACCGGCACCGCGTCGGAGGTGACGCCGGTGCGGAGTCTCGATCGCATTCGCATCGGCAACGGCAAGCGAGGCCCGGTGGCGGAAGCGCTCCAGAAGCGCTATCTCGACATCGCCCGCGGCGCCGCGCCGGACTCGCGCGGCTGGCTGACGTACGTACGCGGCTAGTACTTCCATTCCGGAATTCCAGAATCAGCGGTTGCCAATACCGAACTCCGGCATTAAGTTGCTGTCAATCGTCCATTGCAGCAATCAGGAGGCTCTCCATGCCAGCAACAGTTTCGTTGTTCGGTCAGCGATTGAAAGCAGGTTTTGGTGACAACGGCAGCGTCATGAACGACGTCGGCCAGATCGGGTTCGCCTCATTCGAGTCGGGCGGCGCCGAGCAGTATGAGCACTTCGCCGTCGGAGATCCCGAAGAGGGGTATTCGCTCTTCTATATGGACTCGGGTGGGGATCACACGGCGTATGACGTGTACTCACCCGGAGAGATCCTCAACATCACTGTGTCGGGCCACACGGTCTTCCGTAATGATGCCGCCGAATTCGTCGAACAGACGCGCAGCACAACGAACGACGGGATGCTCGAGATCCGGAACACGCTCACGTTCGCGGTGGATGCGACGCGAGTCGTCGTGCGCATGGACGTGACGAACACCGCGAAGACCGACCTCACGGACGTCCTGATCAAGAGGTACTGCGACATCGACGTCGATACCGGCGGCCCGAATGGGTGGGCGGGATTTCAGAATCACTTCTCGAAGGATCGCGACTCGGTCCACGCGTGGAATCAGCCGAGTGAAGTCACCGCCCCGGGACGGCACGCGCACATCGTGAACATGGTCGCGATGCCGAGTGACGTGCCGCTCGATCAGACGTTCATCGGACTGATGGGCATCGGCCAGTACACGACGCGCATGAATTCCTCGCCGATTACGGATTCGGCGCGCCATGACGGCGTCGGCGTTCTGCAGTGGTCGGTCAGCCGGCTCCGGTCGGGTGAATCGGTCCGGCTGAACCTGTACTACGACGCCTTCTGCGTGTGCACCGATCTTCCGCTCCATTACAAGCATGAGGCGTTCAGTGTCCGCGCCACGGACGTCCACGTCGCAGCGGACGTCAAACGTGCGAAGAAACAGAAAGTCTAGAACGCCGGAGCAGCCACCCGCCGCCGTACGACGCGGCGGGTGGCTGGGTCTATACTTCCGCATCCGCCATGAGCCGTCCCGTCGTTCTCAGCGACCGCCAGGGATTTGACCGGCGGTGGTTCGCCGCGAATCTCGAGGAAGTCTACGTTCCGACGCATCGGGAGCAGGTCGCGGAGTGCGTCACGTCCGCCATCACCCGTTATGGCAGAGACGTGAAGATCGCTTCGGGGCGTCATTGTTACGAGAACTTCGTCTACAACGGCGCCACGCGATGTGTGATCGACATGTCGGCGTTGAACCAGGTCGGTTTCGATGGCGCGCGCAACGCCTTCTTCGTCGATGCCGGCTGCGAGAATTGGACCGTGTACCGCACGCTCCTCAATGCGTTCGAGAAGACGCTCCCCGCGGGCAGTTGCTATTCGGTCGGCGCGGGCGGGCACATCACCGGTGGCGGCTATGGGCTCTTGTCCCGGCTGCACGGCCTGACGGTTGACCACCTGAGCGCGGTGGACATCGTCACCTGGGACGCGCGCGTGGGGCATGCGGAGTTGCGCCACGTCTCGGCGGCGAGTGCGAGCAATGACGAACGCGATCTCTTCTGGGCACTCTGCGGAGCGGGGTGCGGCAATTTCGGCGCGATCGTTCGCTATTACTTCGCGAAGTTGCCCGACGCTCCGGGCGACGCGACGCTCTGGACGCTCGCGTGGAACTGGTCGGATCTCGACCGTACAAAGTTCGGCGCGCTGCTGGCGGCCTATGCGGGGCTGGTCGTCGAGATGCCGGAGACGGACTTCTCGCTGCTGAAACTCAACCATGTTTCGGCGGGACAGATCGGGTTGATTCTCCAAATGGTCTCTCCTCCCGGCGTCGGACGGCAGGAACATCGTGCTCGGGCCGAAGCGAAGGTGCAGAGCGTGCGAACGCGGTTCGCCGATGTGGCGCCGAGCGCGCCGCTCGCCAAGCCGCTCGTCGGACATCCCGGCTACATGACGACGTTGCCCGCGAGCGATTCGGCGCAACACCTCACGTATCTCGAGGCTGTCCAGACGCTGAACGGCTCCGGGCCGAATCAGTTCGGCAAGTACAAGTCGGCGTACATGAAGAAAGCGTTTCCGGAGCGCCAGGCGCACGCCATCTATGAGTGGTTGCACAAGACTCCGCCGGGCCTACCGCCCGGCGACATGAGCCAGTCACTGTTGCAGGTGGACAGCTACGGCGGCGCGATCAACCGGCGACCATCAGACGCCACGGCGGTTCCTCAGCGCACGTCGATTCTGAAGCTCCAATATCAGACTTACTGGAACAACTCCTCGCGTCCGGGAGAAGGCGAGCAGCCGCCGTACGGAGCGCAAGCCGACGCGCACTTGCAATGGATCAACGACTTCTACGCCGAGGTGTATCAGGAGTACGGCGGTACGCCGGATCCCGCGCGAGACCGCACCGGTACGGTGGACGGCTGCTATTACAACTACCCTGACAATGTCCTCGGCACGCATGACCGCGGCGACGCCGACCGCGCACTCTGGCTCTATTTCCTCGACAATTTCCGGCGCAATCCGCGCAATCTCGTCCAGGTCAAGCAGCGATGGGACCCGGACGACTACTTTCATCACGCGCAATCGATTCCAGTGCGGTGATCGTGGTGCTCACCGCAAACCGTCCAACGTGAAGAGAGACGTCAGCAGCAGCTTGTACCCGAAGACGTAGCTGTCGCTGTTGCTCGCGTAGAGGATCGGGAAGACGCCTTCGACGCCGGCTGCGTCGGGAGGGCGCATGGTGCGGACGAAGCGGCGTGCGCCGCTCGTGAGGTCGATCGCGTAGACGTCGCTCTTCTTGTTGTCGCGGCGGCAGACGAAGATCTCGTCTTCGCTCGGCCAATGCACCGGCAGGTCGCCGGCTTCGGTGCCGGGGACGCGACGCGACGGAGTGGTGCCGTC
>DASXIH010000341.1:0-8012 GCA_036498125.1 Thermoanaerobaculia bacterium | reverse complement strand
AGATCACGCTGCAGCAGACCCTCGACGTGATCCTCGGCGAGTCCGCCCTCGGCGTGAACGCCAAGAGCGACCGCCGCCAGACCGAAGACCAGATCCGCGACGCGCAGAGCTACAGCGAGGCGCTCGGCTACGCGCGCACGTACTCCGAGGAGATCCAGCACGACCTCCGCCAGAGCGTCGAGTCGATCAACGCACTCATGACCACGCTCGCCGGCGTCGAGGGGAAGAAGATCCTCGTGCTGACCAGTGAAGGCTTCCCGATGCAGCCGGGGCGCGAGATGTTCGCGTTTCTCGACGACCAGGCGAAGGACAAGGGTTGGCAGACCGGCGGCACGCTGCTCGAGGGGATGACTTACGACTCTCACCAGCAGATCGCCGACGTCGCCCGCTCCGCGAACGCGAACGGCATCACGATGTACACCATCCACGCGGCGGGTCTCGAAGCCTCCAGCACCGTGAGCGCCGAGGACTCGCATCCGGTTTCCTTCACCGTGGCGCAGGCGGCGCTTCAGAACACGACCGACTCGATGCAGATGATGGCCGAGATGACCGGCGGCCTCGCGTCGCTGCAGACCAACGACTACGGCCGCGCCTTCGACCACATCGAGCGCGACCTCGACTCCTACTACTCCCTCGGCTACCGCGCCGGCACCGAGCGCGTCGACCGGCAGCGCAACCTCCAAGTCCGGCTGAAGACCAACCCGAACCGCTACATCGTCCGCGCGCGCCAGACGTTCGTCGAGAAGTCGCCGTTCGCCGAGATGAACGACCGCGTCGTCGCGAATCTCCTCTACCAGTCGCATGCGAACGAACTGAAGATCCAGAGCAAGGCAGGGCAGCCGCGGCCGGCCGATGAGGACACGTTCCAGGTCCCGGTCGAAGTGCAGATCCCGATGGACTCGCTGACGCTCCTTCCGCAGGGCGATGAGTACGCCGGTGGGTTCGACCTCTACGTCGTCGTCTCGAACAAGGACGGCGACATGTCCGACGTCGCGCGCAAGACGCAGCAGATTCGCGTCCCCGTCGCCGAACACGACAAGATGCACGGCAAGTACTACACGTACTCGATGGAGCTCATCATGGAGCCCGGCCCCGGCAAGATCTCCATCGGCGTCATGGACCAGGTGTCGAATGAGACCGGGTTCGCGAACATCCCCGTGCTCGTGAAGGATCTGCGGTAGCCAACCCAATTTATCGAGGTTGATGCGCCTCCTTCTCACCGTCCAGTACCTCGGCACGCGCTACGCGGGGTGGCAGGCGCAGGCGAATGCGCTTGCGATCCAGACGGTGATCGAGGAGGTGCTGGCGAAGATGTACGGCACCGCGGTCCGGCTCGAGGGGGCGGGACGCACCGACTCCGGCGTGCACGCGATCGCGCAGCGGGCGCACTACGACGCGCCGTCCGTGATCCCGCTCCGCGGTCTCGTGCGCGGAATGAATGACCTCCTGCCGCGCGACATCCGGATCTCGGCTGTCGAAGAAACAGCGGACGACTTCCACTGCCGCTTCCGCGCGAAGACGAAGACGTACGTCTATCGGATCTGGAACGCCGAGGTGATGAACGTGTTCGAGTGGGAGACGAGAGCACATGTGGCGCAGCCGCTCGATCCGGCGCTGATGCATGAAGCCGCGCAAGCGCTCGTTGGCACTCATGACTTCAAGGCGTTCACTGTCTTGGAGCCCGAAGTGTCCTCCACGATCCGAACGATCCACGAATGCACGGTGCACCGTGCACAGTCCGCTGTGCACATCCGCGTCACCGCCGACGGCTTCCTCCGCTTCATGGTGCGCCGGATCGCGGGGTCGTTGATCGAAATCGGACGCGGCAAGATTGGGCCCGAATCGATCCTCGAGGAAGCCCGCTGGACGGCTCCGGCCAAAGGTTTAGTACTCGAAGAGATTCGGTACTAAGGATGCTCCAACTCACGGGAATGCCGATTGCTGTGGCTGGAACGTGCCCCGCCTTCATCGATCGGAGTTACCCGCCACAGTTTTGGTGGGCGCCGTAAGTCTCGGCGTATTTGCTCTAACGGTCGCGGCGGTGGCCACGGGCGCGGCTCGCGCCGTCGACGGACGACTCAGGCGAAAAATCCTGCTGGCTCACTCACCGGCGCTCGATGTCTTATCGGCGGGGGTGACACCGCTGACGTCCCCCGCCTTCCTGATCGGCTGCACTCTGGCCGCCTCCTTCCGATCGCGGCGGCTCGGCGCAAATGTGTGGCTTCCGATCGGCGCCGCGCCATTTCTGGCGATGATTGCCGGACGGTGCTTCACGGCGGTCCTGCCGCAGCAGTTCGCGCCCGAAGGCAGCGGAGGTACACCCGAGGCGAGCTTTCCGAGCGGTCATACGACGGGGGCGACGGCCGAGATGTTCACGATTGCTTGCGTCCTGCGACGAAATCGCGTGTTCGGACGTGCAGGTGCGGCCGCGTTAGCACTCGTGCCGCTGATCGGAGGCGCGAACCGCCTCTACCGGGATCGGCACTGGAGCAGCGATATTGTCGCGGGACTGAGCGCCGGCACTGCGATCGCGATGGCGTTGGCGACCGTGAGCGAGCAGCTATCTGTTCGGCACCCTGCTAACATCCGCCTGCGCGAACGATGATCGATCTCTCCAAGCTCGCCGAACCCGGGTCGATCGAGGAGACTCTTCTCGAGCGGGTCGATCTCAAACGCCTCCCACGCCACGTCGCCGTGATCATGGACGGCAACGGCCGGTGGGCAAAGTCGCGCAATCTCCCCCGCGTCGAAGGCCACCGCTCCGGCATCGCCTCGGTGCGCGAGATCGTCGAAACCGCGGCGCGCCTGGAGCTCGGCGTCATCACGCTCTACGCCTTCAGCGTCGAGAACTGGAAGCGGCCGCGCTACGAGGTCGCCACCCTGATGATGCTCCTGAAGGAGTACCTCCGGAAAGAGCTGAAGACCCTGATGGACAACAACATCCGCTTCACGCCGATCGGCCGCATCGACGGCCTCGATCCGAGCGTGCAGCGCGAGCTCCGGTACGCCGAGGAGCAGACGGCGAAGAATACCGGCCTGCTGTTCCAGATCGCGCTCAACTACGGGGGGCGGGCGGAGATCGTCGACACCGTCAACCGCATCCTGTCGTCGCTGCGCGAGCGCGAGATGAACGACGCCATCATCGACGAAGACTTCTTCGCCGCGCACCTCTACACCGCCAACATCACCGATCCCGATCTCCTCATCCGCACCAGCGGCGAGCTGCGCGTCTCGAATTTTTTGCTGTGGCAGATCGCGTACGCCGAGATTCACGTCACGAAGGTGCTCTGGCCCGACTTCCGGAAACGTCACCTCTTCGAGGCGATCATCGACTTCCAGTCGCGCGAGCGCCGTTACGGCGGCGTCGACCCGGCAGACGCACAGATGTGGGTGGAAGCGGACGGTAAGTCGCAGGAGTAGATGAAATACACCCGCGAGCTCACCGCACTGATCGCGTCGCCCGTCGCGATCTGGATCGTCGGCTGGTCCCATCCGCTCGTCTTTGACGCTACGGTCGCGCTCTGCGCCATCCTCGCGCTCCACGAGTTCCTCATCCTCGGGCGGCGCAAAGGGTTCCACCTCCCGGTCGTGCTCTGCATCCTCGTCGCGGCGTTCATTCTCGCGGCGTTCATTCTCGAGCCGATCTCCGTCGAGATGGGGGTCTTCATCGCCTTGCTGCTGATCCCGGCGTCGTACGTGTTCGCGAAGGGAAGTGTCGACGAGGCGCTCCCCTCGAGCGCGATCGCGGTGATGGCGACGCTCTACGTCGGCATGCTCGGCGGCTCGCTCATCCGGATGCGCGGCGACTTTCCGGTGGGGCCGAAGCTGGTTTTCTTTCTCCTGATCGTCGTCTGGATCGGCGACGCCGGCGCGTACTACACCGGCCGCGCGTTCGGAAAACACAAGCTCTCGCCGCGCATCAGCCCGAAGAAGACGGTGGAAGGGCTGGTGGGCGGGCTCGCGACGTCGATGATCGCCGCGGTCGTCATTCACTTCACCTTCTTCCCCGAGTTCCCGCTGCTGCATGCCGTCATCGCGGGAGTGATCCTCTCGGCGTGCGGCGTCATCGGCGACCTGGCCGAGTCGCTCTGGAAGCGCTCCGCCGACGTGAAGGACTCCGGAACGCTCATCCCGGGACACGGCGGCTTCCTCGACCGCTTCGACTCGATCTTCTTCACCGCGCCGATTCTCTATACCTACTGGTCACTGATCGTGCATCACTTCCGGACGCTGAACATCATGCAGGGCTGACCGTGCGCGCGATCTCCATCCTCGGTTCCACCGGTTCCGTCGGCCGCAGCACGCTCGACGTCGTCGACGCGTTTCCCGACCAGCTCCGCGTCGCCGGTCTCGCCGCCGGCGGCAACATCGATCTCCTCGCCGCGCAGATCGAGCGCTATCACCCCGAGCTCGTCTCGGTGCGGACGGCCGAAGACGCCTCTCTGTTGCGCCGCCGGCTCGGCGGCGTCGAGATCATGCATGGCGAAGAAGGCGCGTGCGCCGTCGCCGCGCTGCCAGAGGCGGACGCCGTCATCGCCGCGATCGTCGGGGCGGCCGGCATCCCGCCGGTCTACAGTGCGCTCTCGGCCGGCAAGCGCGTCGGCATCGCGAACAAGGAAGTCCTCGTCGCCGCCGGCGACGTCATGACGCGCGCCGCGCGCGAGCACGGCGGCGAGATTCTCCCGGTCGACTCCGAGCACAACGCCGTGCATCAGGCGCTCCGCTGCGGCGAGCACGACGAAGTGCACCGCATCATCCTCACCGCTTCCGGCGGCCCCTTTCTCCGCCGCGATCCCGCCACCTTCGACGACATCACCATCGAGGCGGCGCTGGCGCATCCGACTTGGAAGATGGGGAACAAGATTTCGATCGACTCCGCCACGATGATGAACAAGGGGCTGGAGGTGATCGAGGCGCATCACCTCTTCGACATGCCGGCGGACCAGATCGACATCCTGATTCACCCGCAGTCGATCGTCCACTCGATGGTCGAATACGTCGACGGCTCGATCGTGGCGCAGCTCTCGACCACCGACATGAAGTTCCCGATCCAATACGCGCTCCTCTTCCCCGAGCGCGTGGTGGCGCCGTTCGCGCGGCTCGACCTCGCGAAGATCCGCAGCCTCGAGTTCCTTCCGGTCGACCCGCAGCGCTTCCCGGCCGTGGAGCTGGCGTACGCCGCCTGCCGCGCCGGCGGATCGATGCCTGCCGTCCTGAACGCCGCCAACGAGATCGCCGTGGAACGTTTCCTCGGCGGAGAACTTCCGTTCACCGGAATCGTAGAAGTGGTGAGCCGGGTGCTCGATCGCCACGCGGGAAAGGTCGCCGCGATCGGGAGCGTCGGCGACGCGCTTCAGTGGGATGCCTGGGCACGCAATGAAGCCCGGGGAATCGATGTTGCAGTTCCCAGTTAGATAAAGATGGCAACCTTCGCCACCAACCTATTCGCCTTCGTCCTCGTCCTCGGGTTCCTGATTTTCGCGCACGAGGCGGGGCACTTTTTCGTCGCGAAGGCGTTCCGCGTCCGCGTGCTCGTCTTCTCGTTCGGCTTCGGACGCCGGCTCTTCGGCTTCCGCCGCGGCGATACCGACTACCGCGTCTCGCTCATCCCGCTCGGCGGCTACGTCCGGATGGCGGGCGACACGCCGGATGAGAACCATCCTGCCGATCCGGCCGAGTTCCTCTCAAAGCCGAAGTGGCAACGCTTCCTGATCCTCGTCGCCGGTCCGGCGATGAACCTCATCATCGCCATCCTCTTCATCGCCGCCATCTCGATGATCGGCACCGAGATCCCGATCGTGAAGCCGATCCTCGGCGAAGTGCAGCCGAACATGCCGGCCGCCAAAGCCGGCCTCCGGGTCGGCGACGAGATCGTCGCGATCAATGGCGAAAAGATCGCCGACTACGACGACCTCCGCCTCGCCGTCACCATGCACGCCGAGACGCCGGTGAGCGTCGACTACCGCCGCAACGGCGTGCTGCAGACGACCACCATGACCCCCGTCCGCGCCGAGAGCGACTACGGCCCGATCGGACGCGCCGGGGTCCTCCCGCTCATCGACCCGCTCGTCGGACGCGTCGTCCCCGGCTCCCCCGCCGCCAAGGCCGGGCTCCGTACCGGCGACCGCATCGTCGCGGTGAACGGCAAGCCGGTCTCGCAGCTCCCGCAATTCAGCAGCGTGATCGAGTCCGCGAAGGGGGCACAGATCGCGCTCCAGCTCCAGCGCGGCGCGAACCTCATCGCGACGACCCTGCCGCGCGTCGCCGGACTGGACGACCGCGACCCGTTCCGCGGCTTCTACCCGCCGACCATCATCCACAAGCTCTCGCTCTTCCCGGCGCTTGAGGACAGCGTCGAACAGAACTGGAAGATGCTGAAGTACGCCGGCCAAGCGATCGGCCGCATCTTCAAGGCTCAGGGGAGCGTCAAGGAGCTGAGCGGCCCGATCTCGATCGCCCGCATCTCCGGCGACATGTTCCGCCGCGGCTGGATGGAGCTCGTCGCCCTGATGGCGATGATCTCGCTCCAGCTCGGAATCATGAACCTCCTCCCCATCCCGATCCTCGACGGCGGCCACATCGCCATCCTCCTCGTCGAGGGTGCGGCACGCCGCGAGCTCTCGATGATGGCGAAGGAGCGCATCCAGCAGCTCGGCTTCGCCCTGCTGGCAACTCTCATGATCGTCGTGCTTTACAACGACGTCGTGCAGAACGTGATGCGCACCATGCACCACGGCTAGAACACACGCACACATGGGTACAACGTACCAATCCCGTTGTTACCTTGTGATCACCCGGCGGAGCATGTCCAGCGCCGTCTGGGCGGAGAGCGCCCGGACGATGTGACGGGTTGTCCCGCCCCAGAACACTTTGCGATGCTCATGCGACGCGGCGTTCGCGACCGCGATGTGCACGGTCCCGACCGGTTTCGCCTCGCTCCCGCCGCCCGGTCCCGCGATGCCGGTGATCCCGACGCCGTACGTCGTCCCGAACCGTTCGCGGATCCCGCGCGCGAGCGCGACCGCGACCTCCTCCGACACCTCGCCGTGCGCGCTGATCAGCTCCGGATCGACCCCCACGACGTCCACCTTCACCCGCGCGTCGTAACAGACCGCGCCGCCGATGAAGTACGCCGAGGAGCCGGCGACCTCGGTGATCCGCTGGGCGAGCAGGCCGCCGGTGCACGACTCCGCCGTCGCCACCGTCGCCTTCCGCTCCGCCAGCATCCGCCCGACAACCGACTCCAGCGTGTCGTTGTCGTAGCCGAATACGTGATGACTCAGGAGCGAGAGCATCTCGTGCTCGCGCGCGGCGATCGTCTCGAGTGACTCGTCGACGAGGTGCAGCTCGATGCCGGCGGGCGACGCGAGAATAGTGAACGGCTCGTCGCGGTGCGCGGCGTAGTACGGCTTCAGCTTCTCCTCCACGCCCGACTCCGTCAGCCCCGCCACCTTCAGCACCCTCCGGTGCCGCGTCACTCCCCCGCTCACCTCGGCGAGCCACGGCCGGAAGAACGTCTCGAGCATCCACTCCAGCTCGTGCGGGACGCCGGGGAAGACCCACACATGCTTGCCGCCCACTTCCAGGTGAAAGCCTGGCGCGGTGCCACGCTCGTTGTAGAGCGTCGTCTGCCCCGTGAAGACATTCGCCTGCCGCTTGTTGACCTCCGGCATCTTCCCGCCGCGCCGCCGGAAACGCTCCTCGATCGTGTCGATGATCGACTGGTCGACTTGCAGCGTGAGGCCGAACGCCTCCGCCAGCGCCTCCCGCGTCAAATCATCCTCGGTCGGCCCGAGCCCGCCCGACGTGATCAGGACGTCGCAGCGCGCGACCGTGAACTTGATCTCGTCGACCAAGTCCGAGAGCGTGTCGCCACAAATGCTCTTGCGCACGAGCGGAACCCCGTACGTCTCCAGCACTCCGGTGACCTTGAGCGAGTTCGTGTCGACGCGCGTCGGCCCGAGCATCTCGGTCCCGACGGCGATGATGGCCGCGTTCATCGCCGCGACGAT
>DASXIH010000340.1:0-7345 GCA_036498125.1 Thermoanaerobaculia bacterium | reverse complement strand
TCGTGATCACCTCGGCCGCCGACGGTGCCATCGCCGCCATCGCCATCAACAAATCGTTACTCCCGCCGGGCCGGCTCGTTTGAACGCATAGAATCAGCCCAGTTCATGCGCACCAAGCGCCTTTGGCCCTTCTTGCGTCCGCTGCTGATGATCGCGGTCTTCGCGATCGCGCTGCGCGTGCTCCAGGCGACCCTGCAGCACTACCGGTACCGCGAGGTCATGGGGTACCTGCAGTCGCTCGACAAACTGCAGGTCCTGCTCGCGACCCTCCTCACCCTCGTCGGCTACCTGATCATGACCGGCTACGACACGCTGGCGTTCCGCTACATCCGCCACCCGTTGCCGTACCGCCGCATCGCGCTGGCGTCGTTCATCGGCTACGCCTTCAACAACAACGTCGGCCTGTCGGGGCTCGTCGGCGGCACGCTGCGCTACCGCCTCTACAACGCCTGGCGGCTCTCCGCGGTCGAGATCGCGAAGGTGATCGCGTTCTACACGATCACGTTCTGGCTCGGCTTCGTGCTCCTCGGCGGCTCGCTCTTCATCTTCGCGCCGCCGGTGATTCCGCACACGATCCACCTGCCGTTCAACTCGATCCGTCTCCTCGGCTTCGTGCTGCTCATCCCCGCGCTCGCATACCTCGCGTGGGTGATCGCGCGCCACGAGCCGGTGCGCATCCGGCAGTGGGAGTTCGAGCTCCCCGAGACCCGCCTGCTCATCGCGCAAGTCCTCGTCTCGTCCGCCGACTGGATCGTCGCCGCCTCAGTGCTCTACGTTCTGCTGCCGGACCAGTTGCCAACCGGTTTCGTCCACTTCCTCGGCATCTTCCTGCTGGCGCAGATCGCCGGCGTCGCCTCGAACCTTCCCGGCGGCCTCGGCGTCTTCGAGGCGATCATCCTCATCTTCCTCGCGCCGTACTACCACGCAGGCGCGATCCTCGGCTCACTCATCGCCTTCCGCGGGATCTACTACCTCTTCCCGCTCATCGTCGCGATCATCCTCCTGACCATCCACGAGGTGATGGAGAAGCGCGAAGGCGTCCGGCGCGTCGCGCGCGTCTTCGGCCGGTGGGCGCCCGGCATCGCGCCGCAGCTCCTCGCCTTCACGACCTTCATCGGCGGCGCGGTGCTGCTCTTCTCCGGTGCGACGCCGATCCTCGCGGGCCGCAAGGAGTGGCTGAGGCTCTTCGTCCCGCTCCCCATCATCGAGCTGTCACACTTCCTCGGCTCGATCGCGGGCGTCGCGCTGCTCGTTCTCGCGCGCGGACTGCAACGGCGCCTTGATGCCGCGTACCAACTCACCGTCATCGTTCTCGGTTCGTCGATCGTCTTCCAGCTCTTCAAAGGCGCGGATTACGAAGAGGCGCTGATCCTGATCGTCATGCTTGGCGGCCTGGTCGCGTCGCGGCGGCACTTCTATCGCCGCGGAACGTTCCTGAACGAGAGCTTCGGTCCCGGCTGGATCGCGGCGATCCTCCTCGTCCTGATCTCCTCGGCCTGGCTCGGCTTCTTCAGCTACAAGCACGTCGAGTACTCGACCGATCTCTGGTGGCGCTTCGGCGTACGCGGCGACGCGCCGCGCTTTCTTCGCGCCTCGGTCGGCGTGGTCGGGGCCCTGCTCATCTTCGCGATCCGACGGCTTCTCCGCCCGGCCGCACCGCGTCCGGAGCAGCCGGCGGCGGCCGACCTGCAGCGCGCATCCGAGGTGATTGCGACCGATCCGAACAGCCAGTCGAACCTCGCGCTCCTCGGCGACAAGTCGCTGCTGTTCAGCGACACCGGACGCGCGTTCATCATGTACGGCGTCGAGGGACGGAGCTGGGTCGCGATGGGCGATCCGGTCGGCGCGGAGGAAGAGAAGCCGGAGCTGATCTGGAAGTTCCGCGAAATCTGCGACGTCCACGCCGGCTGGCCGGTGTTCTACGAAGTCCAGCGATCGAGCCTCCACCTCTACCTCGACGTCGGCCTCACGCTCCTCAAGATCGGCGAGGAGGCGCGCGTCCCGCTCCACGACTTCAACCTCGAAGGCGGCTCGCGCAAGTGGATGCGCAAGATGCTGCGGCGCGTGGAAGAGGAAGGCTGCTCGTTCGAGCTGGTGCCGGTCGAGCGCGTCAGCGAGATCCTGCCGGAGCTGCGCGCGATCTCCGACTCGTGGCTCGCCGAGAAGACGACGCGCGAGAAAGGCTTCTCGCTCGGCTTCTTCGCGGAGCAGTACGTCGCACGGTTCCCGGTCGCGGTCGTGCGCCGCGAGAATCGCATCGTCGCCTTCTCGAACATCTGGACCGCGTCGGAGAACGAGGAGCTCTCGGTCGATCTCATGCGCCAGGTGACCGACGCGCCGAGCGGCGTCATGGACTATATGTTCGTCAACCTGATGGTCTGGGGCGCGGCAGCCGGATACCAGTTCTTCAACCTCGGCATGGCACCGCTCTCCGGCATCGAGAACCGCAGCATGGCGCCGCTCTGGAGCCGCGCCGGGGCGCTCGCGTACCGATTCGGCGAGAACTTCTACAACTTCCAGGGCTTGCGGCAATACAAAGAGAAGTTCGATCCGGTCTGGGAGCCGACCTACATCGCCTCCCCCGGTGGCCTCGCCCTTCCCCGCATCCTCACCAACCTCGCTGCCCTTGTTTCAGGAGGGTTACGCGGCGTTTTCGCGAAATGAGGACGCACCGCGAACCGTTGTACGGCGCGGCCCGATGTTCCTGTTTCTCTCGGTATTCCTCGCAACCGCCAAACCTCTCCCGCTGATCGACGTTCCGCCGTCGCGCGGGAGCTCCGACACGCTCGTCGTCATCGTGTCGGGCGACGGCGGCTGGGCGAAGATCGACAAGTCGATCTCCGGCGTCCTCGCCAACGAAGGGATGCCGGTCGTCGGTCTCAACGCGCTCCAGTACTTCTGGACGAAGCGGACTCCCGAAGTCGCGGCGCACGACCTCGGCACGATCATCGACTCCGGCCTCGCGCGCTGGAAGAAACGACACGTCATTCTCGTCGGCTACTCGCGCGGCGCCGACGTCCTGCCGGCGATGGTGGCGCGCCTCACGCCGGAGCAGCAGTCGAAGATCCGGCTGCTCGCGCTCCTCGCACCGAGCCCGCGCGTCGAGTTCGAGTTCCACGTCGTCGACTGGATGCACGACTCGAAGAAAGGGCTGGCCGTTCAGCCGGAGCTCGCGAAGCTGACGTCGATGAAGACGCTCTGCGTCTGGGGTGACGACGACACCGACTCCCTCTGCCGCGGCTTGGCGCTGCCGTACGTGAAAGTCGTGACGCTGCATGGGTCGCATCATTTCGACGGCGACTACGCGAAGCTCGCGCGGATCATCCTCGAGGCATTGAACTGATGCTGTCGCTGCTGCTCGCCGTCTGCGTCGCGATCGGCGGCGTGACCGACCTTCCGCTCATCGCGCTGCCGGCGAAGCATCCGCCGCACGGCACCTTCGCGATCATGCTGACCGGCGACGGCGGCTGGCGCCGGATCGACGTTCGCGTCACGAACCGCTTCCGCGAAGCAGGCGTGCCGGTCGTCGGCTTCCGCACCAACGAGTACTTCGCATCGCGCAAGACCGCCGAAGAGTCGGCGTGCGCGCTGGAGCGCGTCATCCGCTACTACAAGCTCCACTGGAAGTGCGACCGCGTGATGCTCATCGGCTACTCGCGCGGCGCCGACATCCTGCCGTTCATGGCGAGCCGCCTGCCGCAGGACCTCCGCGCCTCCACCTCGGTCGTGGCACTCCTGGGCCTCGAGCCGACCATCGACTTCCGCTATCACGCGACCTGGCTCCCGCTCTATCACCCGAAGGAAACGCAGTACGCAGTGAAGCCGGAGCTCGAGAAGCTGCGCGGGATGCGCATCCTCTGCGTCTACGGCGAGAAGGAAAAAGACACCCTCTGCCGCGCGCTCGATCCGCAACTCGCCACCGCCGTCCGCGAGCCCGGCTCCCACCACTTCGCCGGCCGCTACAACAACATCGCCGACGTGATCCTGAACGCCGCGCCGCGTCAGTGACCCGTCGGAACCGGCAGATCGCTGTTGAAGATGTCGCGGTAGATCTTCCAGCGGCCGTCCATCTTCTTCCAGACGACGATGTACTTGCCGCTGTCGGTCACCTGCGTCGTCGTGCCTTTCGGGACGACGTGCACCATGTAGTGTCCCGACTCGACCGCGAGATCGCCTGACTGCTGGACGTCGTCCGGCGTCAGCGTGAGGTCGTTGCTGCTGAACTGGCCGAGGAAGCCGGTCCAGGTCGCGCGGATCGCGCTCGGCCCGTTCGCGCCGGGCAGGTTCGGCGGCATCAGGATCGCGTCGGAGCTGTAGTTATTGACCAGCGCGTCCATGTCATTCGTCCGCATCGCCGTCGCGAACGCGACGTCCGCCTGCTTGATGTGGTTCTCCGCGTCGCCCGACTGAAAGTCGCTCGACATTTGGCTCGAGCCGCACGCCGCGAGCAGCAGGACCGAGATCGCCAGAAGCTTTTTCATGTTCTCCTCCGTCGTCTCTACGGACGATCAGTGCGAATAGATGTCGATGATGCGCGAAATCGCCCGCTGGCACACCCGGCAGAAGCCCACGTCGTCGCGCGTGAACATGATGCAGTCGACCTGCGGCCGGTATAGACCCTTCGGCTCGTAGCCGGCCCCTTCGAACGCACCGACCTTCCCGGCGTACTTCTGGTCGTGATCGAGGAACTTCGTCTCCCAATCGCGCTCCTCGCGGAACAGCGCGTCCATCACCGACTCCGGCTGGTTCTCCGCGCGGATTTGCCGCCGCCGCGCCTGGATCGCCTTCGAGTGCTCCTCGAACGCCGTCTTGTCCCACGGCGTCGGCAGCGGAACGTCCTTGTCGACCATGTCGAACCACTTCGGATGCGTGCCGCTCGCCGTCAGGTTCGGCTCCCACGGTTCCGGCTTCTCGCCGCCGGTCTCGTACGCGACGTCGCTCGTGTAGTACTCGTCGCCGAGGCCGGCGAAGTGGTGGCCGAACTCATGGACGAAGACGTACTCCGAGAACGCGCTGTCGACCGACGCCGTCGCCTGGTCGTTGAAGATCCCGCCGCCGCCGTACGTCTTCTCGTTGACCATGATCTCGAGGAAGTCGTACGGCGCCGCCGACGCGATGTCGCGCATCGCGCGGTTGTCGAACGTCAGCACGTAACGCTCGGAATCGAAGATGTTGTACTGCACCGACGTCGCCGTCCGGCGATCGTCGCTCGTCCGCGGACGATTGACGCCGCTCTGCCCCGCCGGCAGGTCGATCGCGCGGACGTTGAAGTCCTTCTGGCGCGACTTGAACGGTTCCGTCGCGAAGAGCTTCGCGATCATCCGCTTCGCGTCGTTGTGAAACTTCGGCAGCTCCGCCTCGGTGAACCCCTCGCCGATGACGAGCAGATCGACCTTCTCCGAGGGGGGACCGTTCTCGAAGAGCGTCCAGACCTTGCCGGCCGGCTTCACGTCCGCCTTGTTGACGAAGCGCGATGCGGGATCGATGACCGTCGACCAGATCTGCTGGAACGCGTTCTCCTTGTCGCGCTTCTTGAGGACCACCTGCACCGGTTTGCGCGGCCACGGAAAGCGCATCGACTCCTGGAACGTCCCGGCGTGCACTTTCGCGTCGTCGGTCGTCTCCCACTCGCCGTACACGGACGAGAAGCCGCGCGAGTAGACCGGCTGGTTCGTATCGCGGTCGATGACCTCGAAGTAGTAACTGCCGAGGTTCGTCGAGTCGATGAGGTAAGTACGGCTGCCCGGCCACGGACCGTCGCTGACGACGCGGTCGAGCGCGACGACTTCTTCGCCGTGGTTGCCGGTGTGGAAGACGTCGACGCGCATCGTCTTGTCGAGGAAAAGGTCGTCGAACCGCGCCGCGAACGCAGACGTCGACGTCACGAGCACAAGCGTTGCGAGAATGAATCGGATCCGCATGAGCGCGGATTGTAAACTCGCCCCGTGCTCCCGCTCCTCCTGGCGCTCTCGCTCGCCGCTCCGCAACAGGAGCTGCGGACGCAGGAGAGCATCACCGTCGAGCGCATTCTGATCGACGTGCGAGTCACCGACTACGGCGGCGAGCCGATCCTCAACCTCGAGCCGAAGGACTTCCGCGTGAAGATCGACGGCGTCCCGGCGAAGGTCGAGTCGGCCGAATGGATCCCGGAGACGGCAGGCGCGCGCGAGCTGGCGGAGCTCGATCGCGAGTCGGCGGCGTCGTCGCTCGAGGTGCCTGCGCCGAAGGGCCGCCTTCTCGTCTTCTTCTTCCAGACCGACTTCGCGCGCGAAAACGTCCGCATCACCGGCCAGATGAAGATCCTCCCGTATGCCGACCAGCTCCTCGAATCACTGGAGCCGGAGGACCGCGTCGCCGTCGTCTCCTTCGACTCGCACCTGAAGTTCCGCCTCGACTTCAGCGACGACCATGAAGCGATTCAGAAGGCGATGCGCGAGTCGCTCTCGATCGACGATCCGCCCCGTCCTCCAATGGTTCCGATGCCGTCGCTCGCACGAGCCCTCGACGACGCGTCGCTCCGCAGGGCGGTCGACGCCGACCGCGCTCTCTTTCTCCTCGGCAACGCGCTGCTCCCGATCCCAGGCCCGAAGTCGCTCATCCTCTTCGGCTGGGGCCTCGGCAAGCTCTCCGGCGGACGCGTCGTGATGGAGAAGCGCTACGCGATCGCGCAGCGCGCGCTGGAGGCGTCGCGCACCAGCGTCTTCTCGATCGACATCACGCAAGCCGATTGGCACTCGCTCAGCGCCGGCCTCGCGAAGGCGGCCGACGACACCGGCGGCTTCTACGCCGACACTTTCCACTTCCCGCAGCTCGCCATCGAACGGCTGCAACGCGCGCTCGAAGGTCACTACGAGCTCGAAGTGCGAAGGCCCGACACGAAGGTGAAGGGCATCCACGGCATCGACGTCGAAGTGCCGTCGCATCGCAGCGCGATGGTGATGTCGCGCCGTACGTTCATCGACAAGTAGCGCGCACTGCGCACTCCTCTTGCACCTTCGTTGTGCATAGGAGGTTGTGCAATGGCGAAGTACGGTAAGAAAGCGTCGGACAAAGTCGAGAAGGCGATGCACGAGCGGAAGCGCGGCACGCTGAAGAGCGGCAGCTCCGGAAAGAAAGTGAAGAGCAAGAAGCAGGCGATCGCGATCGGCCTGTCCGAGGCGCGCCGCGCGGGGAAGAAGGTCCCCAAGCGGGCGAGCGCGAAGAAGACGACCGCGAAGCGCAAGAGCGCGAAGCGCGGCGCACGCAAGAGCCGCTAAGCTCGGCGGCGCCTTGCGCGCCGCCACCACCCTTGCGTCACCTCGCGAGCGGCATGGCCCGATCGTCAAGACGCTGGCCGTCGGGCTGA
>DASXIH010000339.1:0-4166 GCA_036498125.1 Thermoanaerobaculia bacterium | reverse complement strand
GAAAACGTCTTTTTCTTCTCGAACCTCGAACCTCGAACCTCGAACCTCGAACCTCGAACCTCGAACCTCGAACCTCGAACTTCGAACTTCGAACTTCGAACTTCGAACTTCGAACTTCAATCCCCTTGGACATTGAATGTCGAATGTCGAATGTCGAATGAAGACCGACGAATGAGGTCAGCAGCTTCTTCATTCGACATCCGACATTCGTCATTCGACATTCAATCCACCGGAGCTTGAAGTTCGAAGTTCGAGGTTCGAATGAAGAATGATGAAGCGGACCTGCTCGAACTTTCCTTCCTCTTGACACGAAATAGGTGCGGAAACGTGTCTACTCAGGCACAATCCCCCGACCTAAAAACCTGGATGGATGGAGGAAGGATGACCAAGTTCTCTCTCAGGGCCCTCGGTATCTCCATGTCCCTCGTGCTCTCCCTCACGGTAATTGCCCAGCAGAAAACCATTCTCTTCGACGCCGCGCACGCGCAGACCGTTGGCAACGCCGACTGGACGCTCGACGAAGACTCGTGCGGCACCGCGCAGCGTCTGCCGACACCCGATCAGGCGGGGATCACCTCGTCGACCGCCGAGACGTATTGGTCGGGCGGCTTCTCCGCGATGGGCGTCGACCTCGTCAAGAAAGGCTTCCACGTCGAGAGCCTGCCGGTCGGTGCGCGCATCAGCTATAACGACAGCACCAACGCCCAGGACCTCTCGCACTACAACGTCTTCGTCATCCCCGAGCCGAACATCGTCTTCACCTCGACCGAGATCACGGCGATCCGCAACTTCGTGCAGAACGGCGGCGGCCTCTTCATGATCTCCGACCACGCCGGCGCCGACCGCAACAACGACGGCCACGACGCCGCCGGGATCTTCAATCTCCTGATGGGGAGCCCGTCGGTCTTCGGCATCACCTTCAACGACAACTCCTCCGACACCACGTGGGGCTGGTTCGACAACCATCCCGACGACAACTACACCACCGACACGACGTCGCCGATCGTCTTCACCGGTACGTTCGGCAATCCGTCGGCCGGCCGCGGCCTCGGCCTGTTCGGCTCGACGTCGATGACGATCACCGGCTCCGCGAAGGCGCACGTCTGGAAGACCGGCGTCGCGAAGGGCTCGACCACCGGCGTCACGTTCGCGACCTCGACCTACGGCACCGGCCGCGTCGCCGCCGTCGGCGACTCGTCCACAGGCGAAGATGCGACGAACTCCTGCAGCCACACGACGTACCTCGGATACAACGATCCGAGCTACGACAACGGCCTCATTTACGCGAACGCCGTCTCCTGGCTCGCGAACGGATCGGGGAGCGGCGGCGGTGGCGACACGACCGCGCCGACGACTTCGATCACTTCGCCGGCCGCCGGCTCGACGGTCAGCGGCACCGTCACGGTGAGCGCGACCGCATCCGACAACGTCGGCGTCACGAAGGTCGAGTTCTACATGGACGGCGCTCTGCGCACGACCGACACCACGTCGCCGTATTCGTGGAGCTGGGACACGACGCAGTTCGCGAACAGCTCGCACTCGCTGATGACGAAGGCCTACGACGCGGCGGGGAACGTCGGGACGTCGTCGACGGTCACGGTCACCGTGAACAACTCGACCGGTTCGACGCAGCTCCTTGTCAACCCCGGCTTCGAGACGGGCACCGCGTCGCCGTGGGTCGCAAGCACGAGCGTCATCAGCAACTCGACCTCCGAACCTCCGCACGGCGGTTCGTGGGACGCGTGGATGGACGGCTACGGCACCACGCACACCGACACGCTCTACCAGCAGGTGGCGATCCCGAGCGGCAAGACGTCGGCGACGCTGACGTTCTATCTCCACATCGACACCGCCGAGACGACCACCACGACCGCGTACGACACGCTCAAGGTGCAGATCCGCAACTCGTCCGGCACCGTGCTCGCCACGCTCGCGACGTACTCGAACCTGAACCACAACACCGGCTACTCGCAGAAGTCGTTCAGCCTCAACTCCTACATCGGCCAGACGATCCAGGTCTACCTCGTCGGCGCCGAGGACAGTACGCAGCAGACGTCCTTCGTCGTCGACGACTTCGCGCTCAACGTGCAGTAAATGATTCTGTGTGGCGCCGGCAATCTTGCCGGCGTCACACTTACAATGTCCGCATGCCTGAAGGTCCCGAGGTCGACACCGACCGCCTGCACGAAGCGATTCACGAAGAGGTGGAGCGCGAAGGCGGCGCGCTGGTCAAACAGATCGCGCTGACGACGGCGATCTTCGCCGCATTCGCCGCGGTCGCGTCGCTCCTCGCCGGCAGCACGATCAATGAAGCGCTGGTGCTGAAGAACGAGGCGTCGCAACTGCAAGGGCAGGCGTCCGATCAGTGGGCGTACTACCAGGCGAAGGGGATCAAAGCAGCGGTGCAGTCGGCGATCGCCGCCTCGTGGACCGCCGCCGGCCATCCCGTGCCGGCCGACGTCGACGCCGCGGGGAAAAAGTACGTCGCGCAGCAGCAGGAGATCTCGAACGAAGCGAAGAAGCTCGAGCACGAGCGCGATACGAAGTCATCCGAGGCCGACGAGCTCATTCACCGCCACCACAAATTCGCCGCCGCCGTCGCCATCTTCCAGGTCGCCATCGCCCTCGGCGCCGTCGGCGCGCTCACACGGATCCGCGCGGTCTGGATCGGGTCGTTCGTTACCGGGATCATCGCGATCGTGTACTTTTTGCTGCCGTTTGTGACGAGGTGAGTGGGGAGTCGGGAGTAGGGAGTCGAGCTTCTACTCCCGACTCCCCACTCCCGGCTCCCCTCAGTCCGTCATCACATGCACCGCCACCGCGGCAAGGATGCCCCCCGACACGACGGTCGTTACGGCGATGAGGAAGGTCGCGCTAGCGTCCTCGGTCCACCGGGCGAGCAACGTCGCGGCGCCGATTGCGAAGACGACCAGTGGGAGGCCGATGAGCATCACCCACAGTCCGACGTGCACGCTCGACGCGTAGAGCATGACGACGCGTTGCGCGGTGCGCGCCGGCTCGTTCTGCTGCGGCGTGAGATTCCGCACGAAGAGCGCCGTCATGAACAGCGCGGCGGGAGCGATGAGCAGCAGCTCGGCGGCGGCGATGGAGCGATCGAGCGACTTGTGCATGTGCGCTTTGTATTACAAAGCGCACATCTGATCAAGCCGGTGCGCTATACCGCGGGGCGGCCGCGCACGAAGTGGAGAATGAAGATGATCACGGCGAGGACGATGAGGATGTGAATGAACCACGCCGTCACGTGAAATGCCACGAGGCCGAGGAGCCACGCGATCAGGAGAATGATTGCGAGTGTTAAGAGCACTTCGTTACCTCCGCTCTCCTGTTGAGCAAGGGGGATGCCGGGCCTGGTGTTTTGCTGTCCGTTCGAAGCGGACAACCGCCCGCGTCATAAGTTGTGAAGGCCGCATAGATGTAGCGAGTGTCTGTCGATAGCGGACAAAAGCACATTTAACACGGCTAGTTGAGCTGCTTATACGGTGAGTTATCCTTATCATCACGCCAAATCACCTCGTGAAAGTGACAGCTCCCCGTACCAGGCGGTTTGCTAGCCGCTAAGAGCGGCGAAATCAGGATACTAGGCGGACATCTTGCCTTGCAGAGCGTACAATCCGCCGCAAGGAGAGAGTAACCGTGGCGAAGCAAAAACCGACTCCGGAGCAGGTGGTGGAGCAGTTGCGCGCCGTCCGTTCGCAGATCGAGGACGACATCACATACATGACGCCCCAGCAGCGGCGCGATCTCCGCGACCGGACGAAGCATTCTGCCGAGACCATCGCCGCCGCCTCGAACGCCATCGGCATGTCGGGCAAAGTCCAGGGCGCCATCGGGATGTCGTCGGGTGAGGTGAAGGATCTCGTCGCGCTGACCGACCGGTGGGTCGCGGTCGAAGGCGACCTGCGGGCGATGCTCAACGGAGTCACCAGCGCTAACATCAAGCGCCGCCACCAGCTCGCCCTGATCGCCGATCAGGTTTTCGCGGTCACGAAACAACTCCTCCGTTCGCCCGGCAATGAGGACCTGCGCACGATCTTCGAGGATATGAAGCGCCTCCGGAACCTGGAACGGCAGAAGAAGACGCGCAAGCCGCCGGAAGAAGTGTAGCGGCGCGCTTCTGTGTGGCGCCGGCAATCCTGCCGGCGGCT
>DASXIH010000338.1:0-2263 GCA_036498125.1 Thermoanaerobaculia bacterium | reverse complement strand
CTCCACGGCGCCGAAGTCGTTTCGGCGCCCGAGCTGTTCGTGCGGAGGTGTCCGCCGCATCTCGGCGAGTGGCTGCGCGAGCGGCCGCGCGAGGCCGGTCTCGACTTCGACGTCCCTGCGAAATCGGCGTTCTTCTTTGCGCTCATCCCGATGGCGATTCTCCTGACGCTCATGGGCAGCGGCCGCCTCGCGATCGGCTACATCAGCGCCGTCGCATTCGCATCGCTCGTCCTGGCCGTCCGCGGGCGCATGGGAGCCGGCGCGTTCTTTCCGCTTCGCGCCTGTCTCTACGCGCCGGTGTGGGTGTTCGAGCGATCGGTCAGCGTCTACTGGGCGCTGCTGCAGAGGATGAGCGGCACCGTCGTCGAGCAACAACCTGAATTTATCCTTCGCCGCGAAGCGGCGGAGGATCTGGTGCCCACAGGCGTGACTCGCAAGTAGTTACTTGGGAGTGACCGGCACCGCGAACGATTTCAGGTGCCCCGCGGCATCGCAGATGTAGAGGTGATCGCCGCCGATGATCGGCGTCTGCCAGTGCACGTCGCTGATCTCGGTGGAGCTCCAGAGCGTCTTGCCGGTCTCCGGGTCGAGGGCCCGTAGCGTGTTCGAGTGCGCGACGTAGAGGACGTCATTCGCGATGATCGGCGACGACGCACCGCCGGGGATCACCCACTGCGTCACGAGGTGCGGTTTTTCGCCGGTGAGGTCGAGCTTCAGCCCGCTCACACCGCCGCCTGTGCCGAAGAACACCCACGCGCTGCCGTCGGGCGCGAGCCACGTCACCGGCTGCGTGTGCACCTCCCAACCTTGAGGCACCTTCACGACGTCGATCTCGCCGCCGACATGGCGCGGGCCGCCCTGGCCGCTGAGATCGTCGAGATCGAGCAGGCGGATCAGCGAGTCCTTGCCGCTCTGAACGCCGAGATGCGGCTGCGAGGCGTCGGAGCGGGGGAGGATCGCGATCGTCGTCGAGGAGAGGTCGAGGTCGTCGTCGGTGAGCTGCTGGTAGTTGACCGGCGTGTAGCTGTCGAGGGGAGCGCCGTGATCGGTCGTCAGATCGGGACGAAGCGCCACGACGCTCGTTCCCCAGTTGAAGCCCCCCTGATCGGCGTCGTACGCGCCGTTGCCGGTCGTGACGAACACCCGGTCGGTCTCGGCGTCGTACACCGCTCCGCCACGCGCCCAGATCCCTGCCTGCAGGTCCTTGCAGTCGCCGGCCGCGAAGTGCCGCGCCTGATCGCTGCATAAGGCGTTGAAGACCTTCTGCGAGCTCTTGGTGAGATCGATGGCGACGACGTGTCCCTGGTAATCACCGGCGTCGCCGGGATCCGGATACGCGGCGATCGGGGCGTATAGATAGGGCGTACCGTTCGCGGCGGTCGCAATCGTCAACGGAGACGAGCCTTTTTCGACGTCAGGCTTCAGCGTGACGAGCTGCGGCCAGCCGTCCGTGATCTCGATGCCGGTGCTGATCGCGTACTTGTGAACGTATCCGTCGAGGCCGTAGCTGAACACCGACGTCCGGTTGGGATCGACGGCGGGGGATGACGTCGTCCAACGCGGTCCGAGCGGCGCGTCGGTCGTCCAGATTGTGTCGCCGGTGTGCGCGTCGAACGCCATGGCGCGTCCCGCCATCGTGGTGATGACGATCATGTCGCGCAGCCGCCTCTGCACGGGAACACCGGCGATGTAGAGCGGCGATCCGTCCGACGGCTCGGGGAGGTCGACCGACCAGTTCTGCACGAGCGTGGCGACGTTGTCTTTCGTCACCGTGCGCCGCACCGGCTCGGGATCGCAGCCGAACTGCAGGCAGTCGCCGTCCGGATTGACGATCCGCCGCGGACCGAGGCGGAAAGGAGGGTGCGGCGTGTTTCGCGCGTCGTCTTGCGCCGCGTTCACGAGCGCCGGAAGGAACAGGAGGAGAAGACCAGACAACGTACGTATCACGCCGCCCTCCACCGTAATTACGTCCGAGCCCATCGATTCGCTTACGATGTCACCCGTGAGACACGCCGTCGTTTTAACTTTCGTCACATGTAAATGAAGCCGCCTCACGGCCGAACCCGCTTCAATCCACTAACGCTCGTTGCGGCTGTGCTCGTCGTCATCGCGCTCTGGCTCGCGTGGCGGCACTACTCCGTCGGCAACGTTCGCAACCTCCATTCGCAAGGCGCGAACGTCATCGCGTTCGGCGACTCGTTGACCGCCGGGTATGGCGCACAGGCAGGGGAGGACTATCCGTCGCGCGTCTCCGCGGCGACCG
>DASXIH010000337.1:0-8191 GCA_036498125.1 Thermoanaerobaculia bacterium | reverse complement strand
CCTCGCGTGGCACATCGCGAACATCCCGCGCCGCATCTCGGGCCTCATCGCCGCCGGTTCCTTCGACGTCCTGAAGGCCCGCCCCGGCGCCGCGGCCGATCATCACGACTACGTCTCCGAGCTGAAGGCTTCGGTGGAAGCCGCGAAGCAGACAATCAGCGGTCTCGACGACGCCGCGATGATGGCGAAATCGTTCCGCTTCATGCGCGGTACCGAAACGATCCGCGAGCTCCCCGTCCTCGCCGCCATCCGCTCGATCATGCTGAATCACACGTACCACCACCGCGGACAACTGACCGTCTACCTCCGCCTCCTCGACGTCCCTGTCCCCGCGATGTACGGGTCGAGTGCCGACGAGAACCCTTTCGCATGAGGCTCGTCGCAGGCGACATCGGCGGAACGAAGGTTCTCCTCCGGATGGTGGAGGATGGGGAGACGGTTCACGAAGAGCGCTTCGAGTCGGCGGCGTACAAGACGTTCGACGATCTGCTGCGCGCGTTTCTCACCGAACGAAAGAAAATCGACTCTGCCTGCTTCGCGGTCGCGGGGCCGGTGTTCGAAGACCGCGCCGAGGTGACGAACACCGGGTGGTTCATGTCGGCGAGCGGCCTCGGCGAGGCGTTCTCGATCCGCCGGGTCGCGCTCATCAACGACTTCTTCGCGGTGGCACTCGGCGTTCCGCTCCTCGCGCCCGGCGATCTGGTCTCGCTCAACGCCGGCACCCGCGTCGCGAACGCACCGATCGCGATCCTCGGCGCCGGTACCGGACTCGGTGAAGCGGCGCTGGTGCACGACGGCACCAAGTACAACGTCGTCCCCGGCGAAGGAGGCCACGGCGACTTCGGCCCGCAGGACGACGAACAGGCGCGCCTCTTCGACGTACTGCTGAAGAAATACGGCCACGTCTCATGGGAGCGCGTTCTCAGCGGAATGGGTCTCGTCAACATCGACGACTTTCTGCGCGGCATCAGCCGCGAATACGACGAGAAGATCCCGATCGAGATCGCGGCCCTGGCGGAAAAAGACGACGCCACCGCCAACCGCACGTTCGAGATCTTCGTCGACATCTACGGCGCCGAGGCGGGGAACATGGCGCTGCGGCTCCTGGCGCGCGGCGGCGTCTTCCTCGCGGGCGGTATCGCCGCGAAGAACATGCGGCACTTCACGACCGGCCGTTTCATGGAGGCGTTCCTGCGCAAGGGGCGGTTCACCGACATCATGAAGTCGATTCCGATCGACGTGATCGTGAATCCGAGCGTCGGACTCCTCGGCGCGGTCGAAGCGGCGCGGCGCGCCGTGGAATCGGCCTGAGACCGCTCGCGTTGACGGCGCGCAATGGGTCTTTCCGTAGGCATCGTCGGTCTCCCGAACGTCGGTAAGTCGACGATCTTCAACGCACTCACCGCCGCCGGCGCGCAGAGCGCCAACTATCCGTTCTGCACGATCGAGCCGAATGTCGGCATCGTTCCGGTCGCCGACCGGCGCCTCGTCACGCTCGCGGAGCTCGCCGAGTCGAAGCAGACGGTCTTCACCGACCTGAAGGTCGTCGACATCGCGGGCCTCGTCCGCGGCGCCTCGAAAGGGGAGGGGCTCGGCAATCAGTTCCTCGCCAACATCCGCGAGACCGACGCGATCCTGCACGTTGTCCGCTGCTTCGACGACCCGAACGTCGTCCACGTCGAAGGCTCGGTCGATCCGGAGCGCGACATCGAAGTGATCGAGACGGAGCTGCTGCTCGCCGACCTCGACGCGATCGCGAAGAAGCTCGACCGCGTCGGACGTCTCGCGCGCGTCGGCCAGAAAGAGTACGTCGCGCAGGCCGCGGCGCTGGAGAAGGCGAAGGACGCCGTCGAGAAGGGGACGCCGCTCCGCGCGATCCCGTTCACGGACGAGGAGCGCAATGCGCTCGCGGAGCTGAACCTGATCACGATGAAGCCGGTGCTCTTCGTCGCCAACGTCGCCGAGAACGATCTTGGCAAAGAGACGCCGCTGTTGCAGAAGGTGCGGAAGGCCGCGGCGGACAAAGGCGGCGAGGTCGTCGTGATCTGCGGCGAGCTCGAGGCGCAGATCGCACAGCTTCCGCCCGGCGAGCGCGCCGACTTCCTGAAAGAGATGGGGCTCGAAGAGCCGGGACTCGACGTCCTCATCCGCGCTGCCTACAAACTGCTCGACCTCGAGACCTTCTTCACCGCCGGCCCGAAAGAGGCACGCGCCTGGACGATCCATCGCGGGTCGCGGGCTCCCCAGGCCGCGGGCAAGATCCACAGCGACTTCGAGCGTGGCTTCATCCGCGCCGAAACCATCGCCTACGCCGACTACATCACCGCCGGCAGCGAACAGGCCGCCCGCGCCGCCGGGAAGATGCGGAGCGAGGGGAAGGATTACGTAGTGCAGGACGGGGACGTGATCTTGTTCCGGTTCAATGTGTGAAAACGTTCACCCTCCCATCCCACGAAGGTCTTCCCATCCGCGGCGACATCGACGCGCCGCCTGATCCCTCGGCGCTGGTCGTCCTCGTTCACGGTTTCAAGGGGTTCAAGGACTGGGGCTTCTTTCCGTGGCTGGCCGAGCAGCTTTGCAACGACGGCTACGCCGCGGTGCGATTCAACATGTCGCGCAGCGGGATCGGCGACGATCCGGAGTCTTTCGATCGCCTCGACCTTTTCGCGGGCGACACCTACACGACGCAGCTGCACGATCTGCACACCGCCGTCGCGCATGCGCAGCGCGAGTACCCGTCGCTCCCGACGTTCCTCCTCGGCCACTCGCGCGGAGGCGGCATCGCGCTCCTCGGCGCGCGCGACGTGCACGATCTCGCCGGCGTCGTCACCTGGAGCGCGATCTCGCGCGTCGACCGGTGGGATGACGCGACGAAGAAGCGCTGGAGGACCGACGGCGCGCTCTACATCGAGAATGCGCGGACCAAACAGAGGATGCCGTTATCGACCGCGATGCTGGACGACGTCGAAGCGCATCGCTTCGACATCGGCGGCGCCGTCGAGGCGCTCGAAGCCCCGCTGCTCGTCCTCCACGGCGGTCGCGACGAGAGCGTGCCGGTCGCCGAGGCGGAGACGATCGCATCGCGCTCCCGCGATGCCTCAAAGGTGATCCTCGGGAACGCGGGACACACGTACAACGCGATCCATCCGCTGGTGCACGTGCCCTTCGCGCTGAACCTCGCGGGCGTCCTGACGTCGCGCTTCCTGGCAGCGCATTCGTAGGTCGGGCTTCAGCCCGACTGGTCGGGCCAAAGCCCGACCTACGTTACTCGCCGCCGCCGTTGTCGGCATCCCCATCGAGGTGCTTACCGCGATTGCCGGGGAGGTTTTCCGCGTGCCGCACGCCTCCGCGCCTGCGGCGCCGACGCCGTCCGTTTGGGGCCTGCTGCTGGGAAGGGGCAGCTTCTTCTGCGGGAGGAGGAGGCGCTTCCGTCTCCGTCTCCGTCTGCTTTTCTTTCTCGTCGTCCATCAGCCAGACCCACTGCGTCGCGGGCTTCGCCGTTGCTCGAGGCTGAGAAGGCTGAGCCTGCGGTTGCGGCTGCGATTGTGGCCGCGGCTGTTGTGGACGTTCCGGCCGTTCCTGGCGCGGGCGCTGTGGCTGCTGCTGCGGCCGTCGCTCCGGCGATTCGAGCTTTTTGACCCGGATCAGCACTTCCTCGCTCAGCCTGCGATTCACAGCGATCAGGTCGGCGAGCAGCGCGATGAGCCACGTCTGAAAACCGGTGACGAGGAAAACGGCGCAGAGGATCAGCGACTGGATGTGCCCTGCGCGGTCGCCCTCCGCGAAAGCCCACAGGAAGCGCACGCCGAGCGCGAGGCCGGCGAGCATCAGAATCGCGCCGATCGCGAAGAAGGTCTTGAGCGGCTTGTACAGCGTGTAGATGCGGAAGATCGTGGCGATCGACTTGCGCAGATACGTTCCGACGCCGCGGTAGAGCCGCGACTCGCGTGTCGGCGCGTTCGTCTTCACCGCGACCGTCTGCACGCCGAGGTTGCGGTTGCCCGACTGGATGATCGTCTCGAGCGTGTAGGTGAACGGGTTGAAGACGTTGATCTGCATCGCGGCCTCGCGCGAGAACGCGCGGAAGCCGCTCGTGACGTCGGCGATGTTGACTCCCGAGGCTTTGCCGACCGTCCAACTGCCGAGACGCTGCAGCGACTTCTTGAACGCCGACATGTGCGGCGACTTCGACACCTCGCGGTCGCCGATCACCACCTCGGCGCTCCCTTTGACGATCGGGGCGACGAGTTTCGCGATGTCGGCGGCGGCGTACTGGTTGTCGGCGTCGGTGTTGACGATGACGTCCGCGCCGAGGCGCAGCGCCGCATCGATGCCGGCGACGAACGCCGCGGAGAGGCCGCGGTGGTTCCTCAGCTGCACAAGGTGCGTTGCACCCGCCTTGCGCGCGGCGTCGGCCGTCTTGTCGGAAGAGCCGTCGTCGATGACCAGCGTCTCGACGGCGCTGAAGCCCTCGACGCGCTTCGGGATGTCGCGCAACGTCTGCGCGATCATTTTCTCTTCGTTGAATGCAGGGATTTGAACGATAAGCTTCATGCGTTCGTGAAAGTCAGCGTCATCATGCCTGTGGAGCGGGTCGGCGGCGATGCGGAACGTGCGATCGAATCGGTGTTGCGCCAGGCCGCGCCGTTTGAATTCGAGTTGATCGTCGTGTCCGCGGCCCCGTTGCCGGAGCCAGCCGAAACTCGCTTACGGAACGTGGTCGAGGGGAATCGTAATCCCGCAACTCGAAGAAATCGAGCCGTTTCCGTAGCCGGAGGGGAGATCCTGGCGTTCATCGACGATGACGCGCGCGCCGAGCCGGGCTGGCTCGCGAACGCGGTGGCCTACCTTGATGCCCACCCGGACGTCCTCGCCCTCGGCGGTCCCGATCCCGCTCCGGACGACTCGACGACGGCCGAATTGATCTCCGACACTCTGCTTGCCACGCCACTCATCGGCAGCGGCGTCGCCGCCCACGAGAACCGCCGCGGCACGTTCGACCTGAAAGTGGCGAGCGATATCGCGCTGGTGAACCTCTTCGTCCGCCGCAGCGTGTTCACCGGCTTCGACGAGTCGATCGGCTACATCGGCGAGGACACGGCGCTGATCGAATCGCTCATGCGCCGCGGACGCGTCGTCTACCACGACCGGGTGCGCGTCGTTCACCGCCGCCGCGCGTTCGCCGGGGCCTACCTGAAGCAGCGCTGGCGCTACCGCGTGAAGACCGGCGAACGGCGCGCGTTCACGCCGAAAGTGGTGGCGTTCCTCGTCGCCGGGACGCTCGCGATTCTCGCCGCGCCGCTGGCCGTCATCCCGTACCTCGTCCTCACGTTCATCCTCGGCGCACGCGCGACCAGACTCCCGCTCCGCCACTGGCCGGCAATCCCGTTTGCGTTCGCGCTCCACCATGCGACTTACTACCTCGGGATTTGTTGGGGCCTGATTCGCAGTTCTACAGTGGGCTCGCGCGCATGAAGTTCTCGGACAAGCTGCCGTACCTCCGCTACCTCGTCAACAAACGGGGCATGAAGCCGGTCTACCTCATCATCGGCCTGACCTACGACTGCAACTCGTTCTGCCGCACCTGCTTCAACTGGGAGCAGCTCCGGAAGAACAAGGATCAGGAGCTGTCGCTCGAGGAGCTGAAGAAGACGTTCCGCTCCCTCGGCGATCTCCTCTTCATCGTGATGAGCGGCGGCGAGCCGTTCCTCCGCCGCGATCTGCCGGAAGTCTGCGAGACGCTCTCGAAGGAGAATCACGCGAAGCAGATCACCATCCCGACGGGTGCGATCGTGAGCGACCTGATCGCGAAGTCGGTCGAGGAGACGCTGCAGCGCTGCCCGTCGACGCAGATCGTCGTCAACCTCTCGATCGATCACGTCGGCGAGAAGCACGACTGGATCCGCGGCGTCCCCAACAACTACGAGCGCGCGAAGAAGACGTACGCGAACCTCATCCCGCTGCGCGAGAAGTACTCGAATCTGACCGTGAACGTGCACACGTGCTTGTGCACGTACAACGCCGAGGACCTCGACGAGCTGTTTGCGGCGGTGAAGCGCGACTTCCCGGCGGTCTCGTTCCACTCGTTCGAGATGCTTCGCGGCGATCAGCCGGACAAGAACATCCAGCCGATCACGACCGCGCGATACCGGGAGCTGCTGCCGAAGCTCGAGGCGTACTGGGCGACGTATCCGAATTACGACCGCTTCCTGAAGTTCGTGAAGATCTACTCGCGGCGGATGGAGTTGGCGGTGCTGGAGCAGGAGACGCAGGTGCGGCCGTGCCACGCGGGACTCGTCAGCGGCGTGCTCGACGCGCGCGGCGAGGTGCGGATGTGCGAACTGCGCGAGGCGGTCGGCAACGTCCGCGACACGAATTACGACTTCACGAAGCTCTGGTTCAACGAAGCCTCTGACGCCCAACGCATCGCGATCCGCAACAAGGAGTGCCACTGCACGCACTCCTGCTTCATGTCGTCCTCGCTGGTCTTCGACTGGCGCACATGGGGCGACTACTTCGCGTCGACCGTCGTCAACTTTCTCTCGTGACTAGTGACTCGTGACTAGTGACTAGTCACTTGTAGGCAGCCGCTGCGGCGTCGTTCGCGATCTTGAGGAACGCTTCTCTGCGGTCGAAAAAGAAGAGCTGCAACTGGCCGTCAACAGCAATGCGCAGGAACTCCGCGCCGAAGTTGCGCGCCTGTTTGTAGTGATCCATTGCGGCCTTCGACAGCTTCACGTCCGGCGGCGCCTGAAGATCGGTCGGCACGCCGGCGATGTTGCCGAGGTTCTTCAAGGCGCTCTTCCAGGCGGGGGAGCCGATCTTGAGGTCCGGATGTTGTGTGGCCATGAAGACGCCGAGGCCGATGGCGTCGTTCCAGTTGTCCACCCTCTGCCGGTCCTCCGGCGACAGCGCCAGCACCTCCGCCGCCTCCTCCTCGGTCAGCGGCGACTGGAACGGCATGTCCATCCGCCGGTGTGCCTCCGGCGCGGCGCTCAAGTCGTCGTAGGCGCTCATGATCTTGAGAATGATCTGGTCGTGCGCCTTGTCCCAGTGCGGCTCTTTCGAGTTCCACTTTGCGCCGAGCGCCTTTCCGTTCGGGGCGCGGCCGAGGAAGTCGTCGACGTGCTCCGTCCAGGTGAAGATCGTCATCGTCCCGGCGACGCGCGTCAGCCGTTTCCGGCTTTGATTCGACAGTTCCTGCCGCTTCGACGGCGCGGCGGCGAGGAGGGTGGCGGTGGACAGAGCGATAGCGGCTGCAACTGCGACGACTCTCATGCGGTGCTCTCAACATAAGCACCCTCATCCATTGCGCCCGTGAGCCAGCTCACGCGCCGAAAAACGTAGGGCGGGCTTCAGCCCGCCCCCCGGGACGGGCCGAAGCCCGTCCTACGTGTCGCTACCGTCACTTCCCGTTTTCGTTCTTCTTGTGCTGCTTCTCGGCGCCGATCGCCGCGCCGGCTGCCGCGCCTTCTTTACCGGCGATGAATCCGCCGATCGCGCCGCCGACCGCCGCGCCCTTCAGTTTGCTGTGATGCTCCGGTTGCTCCGTTTGTTGCGAAACATCCTTGTCTTTGTTGTCGTCTGCCATGGTTCACCTCGGGGTTGAAGAGCGCAAGGGACATGCCGTAGCCGCTAACATGCGCTCGCTTGAAGATCGCCATCGTCGGGCCTGTCTTCCCGTACCGGGCGGGCATCGCGTACTGCACGACGCGGCTCGCCGAGGAGCTGCGGAAGACGTTCGACGTCGAGGTGGTGTCGTTCTCGCGGCAGTTTCCGAAGCGCTTCTATCCGGGCGGCGACGACGTCGATCCGACGCTGCCGCGCGCGGACGCGCACTTCACGCTCGATGTGATCAATCCCTTCAGTTGGGTCGCGACGGCACTGGCGATGCGGCGGGGCGACTTCGACGCGGTGATCTTCGTCTGGTGGATCTGGGTGTGGGCGATCCCGTACCGCGTGATGATGGCCTTTCTCCCGCGGTCGACGCGAGTAGTGCTGCAGTGCCACAACATCGGCGACAAGGAGCCGGCATGGTGGAAGCGCGCGCTGACGAACGTCGTGCTCCGCCGCGCGCGCGCGCTCGTGGTGCATGCGCAGAGCGAGGCGGCGGAAGCGTGGCGGCGTTCCCACGGTCGCCGCACCGTGAAGACGTTCCTGCCGGTGCACGAGCTCGGAGGCGAGATTCCTT
>DASXIH010000336.1:0-18247 GCA_036498125.1 Thermoanaerobaculia bacterium | reverse complement strand
GAATCGCTCGATCGCCTCGACTTCGAGTCCGCCCGCGGCTATCTCGATCTGCTAGAGGCAAACGGATGAAGGGAAAGCTGCTCATCGTCGACGACCAGCCGGCAAACATCCGCGTGATGGCGGAGGCGCTCCGCGACGACTACGAGCTCTTCTTCGCGACGAGCGGCGAGCGCGCGATCGAGATCGTCGCCGGCGGCGGAGTCGAGCTGGTGCTGCTCGACGTCGTGATGCCGGGCCTCGACGGGTTCGAGATCTGCCGGCGCATGAAGGCGGACGAGGCGACGAGCCGGATTCCGGTCATCTTCGTCACGGCAAAGGAAGAAGTCGGCGACGAGGCGCGCGGCTTCGACCTCGGCGCCGTCGACTACATCACGAAGCCGATCCAGCCGCCGATCGTCCGCGCCCGCGTCCGGACGCACATCGAGCTGAAACGGACCCGCGACCTGCTGGAGTCGCTCGCGTCGATCGACGCGGTCACGACGATCGCGAACCGGCGGCGCTTCGACGTCTCGATCGAGACGGAGTGGAAGCGTTGCGCGCGGAGCCAATCGCCCTTGACCGTCGCCATCGCCGACGTCGATCACTTCAAGAGCTACAACGACACGTACGGCCATACGCGCGGCGACGAGTGCCTCCGCGCCGTCGCGCTCGCGATCCGCTCGATCGCCCGGCGCCCCAGTGACCTCGCGGCGCGCTACGGCGGCGAGGAGTTCGCGCTCGTGCTGCCGGAGACCGATGCCGCCGCGGCGCGGACGATCGTGGCAGGGATGCTCGACGCCATCCGCGCGCTGAACATCGCGCATTCCGGATCGTCGTGCGCCGATCACGTCACGGTCAGCGCCGGCGCGGCGACGATCGTGCCGCGCATCGATGCTCACCATTCCGTGATCGTCGAAGCCGCTGATGCTGCGCTATACGAGGCCAAGCAGTCCGGCCGTAACCGGTACGTAGGGATGAGCGAATGAAGAAGTTTGCCGTGATCGCCGCCATGCTGGTCGCCCTGCCGTTGTATCCGCAACAGCAGAAGGGGGAAGAGAAGGAGCTCGCTGAACTCCTCTCGATCGTCCAGCAGGAGACCGACGTCGCGACGAAGACGCGGATGAACAGCGACTACGTGCCGGGCATCGTGACGGTGCTCGAAGGCGACGATCTCGAAGCGCTCGGCGTCGCAACCGCCGGCGAGGCGCTCGGGCTCGTACCGGGGATGGTGCCGCAGCTCGACGACCGCGCCAGCGAGTCGGTGATCGTCCGCGGGCTCGATTTTCCGTTCAACAACGGCAACATCCTGATCCTCGTCAACTCGATTCCGCTGTCGCGTCAGGACTCCGGCATCAACTCCTCGGCGCTCTCGATGCCGGTCGAGCAGATCGAGCGGATCGAGGTGATCCGCGGGCCGGGATCCGTCCTGTACGGCGACTACGCGTTCATGGGGCTGGTGAACATCGTCACGCGGAAGGAGGCCACCCGCCTCTTCGCGCGCGCCGCGTCGCCGCATCCGTTCTACGAGCTCGGCGCGCGGTCGCAGTGGAGCGCCGCCGGAACGAAGTTCGGCATCAACCTCTCGCGATACGAAAGCAACCACACACCCGCGCCGGCGAACGAAGGCGCCGCAACGGACGACCGCTGGTTCGGCACCGCCTCGATCGAGCACGGCGGCTTCGCGTTGACCGCTGAGACGCAGCGGCGGTCATTCACTCCGGCCACCGGACCGTCCTTCTCGGAGACCAGCAACGCGATCGACGGCAAGTACACCGCAGCGATCACGCCGCACCTCCATTCCGAGTCGCACTTGCTTTATTTGAAGAACGACCTCGACGACACCGGCTCGCAGTTCCGCGGCAACCTCTGGCGCCTCTCGACGAATGCGACGTGGGACGTCGCGCATCAGTCGATCCTCTTCGGCGCCGACTACACGGATTCGAAGATCGACAGCGGGTATCACCGCGTACCGTCCCCGCCCGGACAGCCGCCGGGTCCGCCGGTGCTCCTCGCCGAGGACAAGACGCGAGAGATCACCGGATTCACGCTGCAGGACCAGATCGAGATCGCGAAGAAGCTGAGCGTCATCGCCGGCGCGCGCTACGACCACTACAGCGATTTTCAGTCGCGGACAACGCCGCGCGCCGCCATCATCTACCGCGCGAACGACCATCACATCTTCAAAGCGCAGTACGCCGAGGGGTTCCGGCCGCCGACCTTCTTCGAGCTCTACACACCGCCGGCCCCAGGATCGAATCCTCACTACGCGTTCGAAGTGAACGCCACGACCGAACTGAATTACGTTTACCGCGACGCCGGACGCGTCGGACGCTTCACGCTCTTTCGCTCCGTGATCAGGGACATGATCCAGCCGGGCGGCGTCCTCATTCCGAAAGACGCGAAAGCGGCCGGCGAGGAAGCAGAGTGGTCGCAGCAACTCGGGCCGGCGGTGAAAGTCGACGCCAATCTCTCGCACGTCGATACGGTCGATCCGCGCGTCAGCCTCGCACGCGACACCGATAACGCGATCTCCCCGCATTGGCTCGGCAACCTCTCGCTCTTCTACCGGCCGGCGCACGCGCTCGTCGTCGGCGCGCGGTATCACTATGTCGGCGATCGCCCGGTGGGCGCCGGGTTCCATACGCTCGACCTCACGCTTTCGCGCGAAGACCTCTTCGTCCGAGGCCTCCAGGTTCGCGCCGGCGTGAAGAACGCGGCGGACGACAAGACCGCCTACTTCACACGGCGTCCGACCGGCGACGTCGTGGAGTTCGACTATCCCGGCCGCTCCGCGTGGCTGCAGCTTTCATGGAAGCGATGAGATGAGCGCCGACGCCGGAACGATCGTCGTCGCCGACGACGCCGCCGTGAACCGGATGCTGCTGACCGGCATCCTGGAACAGGCGGGCTACGACGTCCGCACGGCGGTCGACGGGCGCGACGCGCTCCGGCTGATCGAGAGCGAGCCTCCCGATCTCGTGCTCCTCGACGTGCAGATGCCGGAGATGACCGGCTACGAAGTCTGCAGCGTGATGCGGAGCAAGCCGCGTCTCGCGCCGATCCCGGTGGTCTTCATCTCCGCGCTCGATTCGGTCGACGAGAAGGTGAAGGCATTCGAGGCGGGGGGCAATGACTACGTGACAAAACCGTTCGAGCCGGCCGAGGTACTGGCGCGCGTCAGCGGTCAGGTGAAGATCTTCCGGCTCAACCGCGAGCTGCGGCTGCGAAACGCGGAGCTGCAGCAGAAGAATGAACAGCTCGCGCTGGCGAACCAACGGACCGAGCGGGTATTCGTCGCGCTCTCCGAGGCGCTGACGAATACGGTGCTCGACGACACCTACCGTCTGGACGAGAAGATCGGCGAGGGCGGCTTCGGCGCGGTGTTTCGCGCCGTTCACCTCCGCACGCAGCGGCCGGTCGCGGTGAAGGTGCTGCGGCCCGCGATGATGCACAACACCGTGGAGCAGCTCGCGCGCTTCCGGCGCGAGGGCATTGCGGCGTGCCGCATCACGCATCCGAACGCCGTCGAGGTGCTCGACTTCGGCGTCTCGACCACCGGCGTGCCGTACCTCGTGATGGAGCTGCTGCGCGGGCGGACGCTCGCGACGCTGCTCCGCGAGGGGCGCAAGTTGTCCCTTCAGCGGACCGTGGAGATCATCGCGCCGGTGTGCGACGCGCTCGCAGCCGCACACCTCGCCGGAATCATTCACCGCGACGTGAAGCCGGACAACGTCTTCCTCCACCACGCCGCCGATCGCGAGATCGTGAAGGTCGTCGACTTCGGCATCGCGAAGCTCCTCGACGAGTCTTCCGAAACGCACGAGTCGCTCGACGTCACCCACGCCTCGACGTTCGTCGGCACCCCCTGCTACACCGCCCCCGAACGCCTCCTCGGGCGCGCCTACGACGAGCGCTCCGACATCTACAGCGTCGGCCTGCTGCTCTATCTCGCATTGCGCGGCGAGCTGCCGTTCGGCACCGATACTCCCGCCTTCGCCGACATGGTGCGGCTGTACCTCACCACCAAGCCGAAGCCGCTCACGGACGAAGCGCCCCCCGCGATCGCCTCCCTCGTCAATCAGATGCTCGAGTTCGACCCCGCCGACCGCCCGCCGCTCAGGGACGTGAGCGATCGATTGAGAAGGGGTGCGCTTCCGTGTTGAAGACGACGTTGTCGAACTTCAGGACGGAGTCGGGGGCGAAGAGGAGGTAGAGGTACTTCAACGTCTCGGCGAGGAAGTAGCTCGGCATCAGGTCGCCCTTCTCTTTCGTGACGACGCTCTTCAGGGTCGTGTAGCCGTCCTCGGTGCGGCAGTACTTCTCGAGCGAATCGAGGAACACGCGGCCCATCTCGCGGTACCGCGGGTCGTGCGTGTAGTGGCGGAGGTAGTACGCCGACTCGATGATCTCCGGCCGCAGCGGGTAGCCGGCGTACGGCACTTCCATCGTCCGGTAGTTGAGAACCTCCGGCTCGATGTCGTGGAGCTTCCACATCGTGAACGATGACTCTTCGAGCTTCTTCGCGCGGGTCAGGTCGCCGCCAAGGGCGAGGACGGCGGGGAAGAACGCGTGGAGCGCGCCGAATTCCGGCGCGGTGATCTTCCCGCCGTCCATATCCGCCTGCCCGTACCAGAAACCGGATGGCGCGGTGTCCGCGAGGTGCTCATTGATACCGTCGATGCTCGTCTTCCACATCACGCGGCACCCTTGGTCGTGGAAGAGGACGGCGCACTTCAGGAGGTACTCGTAATACGAGTCGATCCCGCCGCCGACGTGGCTCGCCTTGCTGGTCCACTCGCCGGTCTCGACGTCGATCTCCTCGCCGACGAGGCCTGTCTTCGCGCGCCGTTTGTAGAGCTGCACGAGCGCGTTCTTCGCCTTCTGAAAGTAGACCGGCTTGTGCGTGAGGCGGGAAAGGGTCCCGAATTCGAGGACGAGCGTTCCGATCTCCGCGGGGTTCGACTTCGCGCCGCTCGTCTTCCCGGTCTTCAGGTTGACGTACATGTACGGCATGCCGGTCGGCGAGTTGAAGACCGGCAGGAGGCGCGTGCCGAGATCGTCCGCGAGGGCGAGCAGCCGCTGGTCGCCGGTGAGCTCGTAGCCGGAGAGGAGGCCGCCGAGGAGCCGGATCGTGATCTCGAAGTTCTTGACCGTGATGTCTTTGTCGAACGACAGCTTCTCGTCGATCAGCTTCCGCGCCTTCGTCGCCTCATCATCGAAGCCCATGAGGATGAGCGTGTCGAGCGAGTCGACGGGAGTCATCAGCAGCGACTCGCCGTACCAGTCGCGATAGGTCTTCGTGAGAGGACGAAGCTCGTCGTGGCCCCACGCGTATTTCTCGTAGGCGTGCCACGAGAAGAGCATCTCGGAGCGAACGCGTTCGGCCAAGTCGTCGGCGAACGCGATCGTCGGAATGAGAATCAGAGCGATGAGCAGCGCGCGACGGAGCATCGCGCGCCATTATGAATGTAGGGCGGGCTTTAGCCCGCCCCGGTCGGGCTGAAGCCCGACCTACGTCACGAGGAACTCGTCGAGGCGGTCGAAGGTGCCGGTCCATCCGCCCTTCATGCTCTCCTTGGCGGCAATGAAGGTGTCGCGCTCTTCGTCGCCGGCGTTGATCGGAACCCAGCGGACTGTGACGCGAGTCTTGCCGCCCTCGTCGTCGAACGTGACGGTCGTCAGCAACTCGGCCGGCCAGGTCGGGCTCATCGGATGGCGCGTCACGCCGCCGTCCTTGTCGGAGAATGAGTTCACCCAGACGAGGCGCTCGGGCGGGACGATCTCGCGGTAGACCCAGCGGCCCCACACCTCGCCCATCGCGCGGACGCGCATCGCGTAGTGATAGACGCCGCCGGGCTTTGCCTCCCCCTTGCTGTAGAAGATCTCGGCGCCCTTCGGTCCGAACCACTTCTGCAGCTCGGCCGGCTCAGCCCAGGCCCGGAAGACGACGTCGCGCGGGGCGTCGAAGAGGCGCGAGATGACGAATTCGTCGGGGCGCTGCATCTTCTTCAGATACGCGTCGAGTTTTCCGAGCTCCTCCTCGAGGCCGCGGTCGGCGCCGAACTGCTCGACCACCTTGTTGCGCAGCTCAGCCGTCGCGAACTCCATGCGGACGGTAACGGTGGTCTTTCCGTCATGTTCGTCGAACGTGGTCGTCGCCTCGAAGAGGGGGCCGGAGACGTGGGAGTACGCGATGCGCTCAGGCTTCACGACCTCGCGGAAGATGAATTTGTTCGGGTAGTCGGTGCCGTCCGGACCGTGCATCACGAGGACGAACTCGCCGCCGGGGCGCACGTCCATCTTCTCGATCGTGTTCGTGAAGCCGTTCGGGCCCCACCACTTTGCGGTGTGCTCCGGATCGGTCCACATCTTCCAGACGAGGTCGCGCGGCGCGTCGAACGTGCGGGCAGCGACGATCACGGCGCTGCTACTTGTTTCGCTTGCTGTTGCGGGCATTTTTCTTCTCCTTCTTCTGCAATTCGCGGAGGTATTCGTCTAGACGGTCGAAGCTCTCTTCCCAGAACCTGCGGTAGTGGTCGAGCCAGTCGGACACTTCCTTCAGGCGCGCGGCTTCGATGCGGCAGGGGCGCCACTGCGCATCGCGGCCGCGGGTGATGAGCCCCGCGGTTTCGAGGACCTTGAGGTGTTTCGAGATGGCCGGCAGGCTCATGTCGAACGGCGCGGCGAGCTCGGTGACCGACGCCTCGCCTTTGCTGAGGCGCGCCAGAATCGCGCGGCGGGTCGGGTCCGCCAGGGCCGCGAAAGTGACGCTGAGATGATCGGTCGTGGTCATCGCATTTAACCTAGTCGTTAATTAAGCGACAAGTTAACTACGCGCAGCGCGTCTGTCAAGAGGTGCGGGCGCGAAGACCGCCGAAAAGGATCGCGGCGGCGGTCAAGGGAGCGGCGATCGCGGCGGCGATCACGAGCACGTCTGTGATGTTGCGAGCTCTTCGCGCGCTGTAACGCGCGGCGGAGACGGAGGTGAGCAAGCCGTCGGCGGCCGCTGCGCCGCACGCCGCGATCGCGAGCCGCGGGCGCCACTTGTGGCTGAGCGACAGGAGCACGCAAGCCATGACGGCGTCGAACGCTACCCAGCCGTACTGCTCGCGGCGCGTGCGGAACCAGCGCTTCGTTTCGGCGGTCGCGAGGATGCCGGTCCACGGAATGAGCGCCGCGCCGAGGAGAAAGAGGACCGGCGACGGAGCGCGAAAGACCGCGCGAAGTGCGAAACGGAAGATGTGGCCGCCTGCGAACGCGTCGGCCGCAAACCGCTCTGCGACGATCGCGCTTCGTTCGATCTCCGCGATCGGCGCGCCCGCGACGACCCACGCGCCTCCCGTGTCGAGGTACGCCACCGCCGCGTCGCCGTCGGCATCGAACCAGTAGCTGAAATCGGTCTCGACCACCTGGAACGACGTCGCGTTCCAGCCGTACTTTTTCAGGAGGTCGAGGAGGGGCATGAGAAGTAACGACGCATAGAGCGTACCCCTCACCCGGCCTTCGGCCACCCTCTCCCCGCTACGCGGGGCGAGGGGTAAATACGGAGGAGTTTCGTCATTACCCTTCGCCCCACGAAGTGGGGAGAAGGTGGCCGAAGGCCGGATGAGGGGCAGTTTCCGCGTGCTAGCGCGCGCGCATGGAGGCGCGCAGCTCTTCCAACCGCGCCACTTCGTGCGGCGGGATCAGCTCGTTGGACCCGAGCGACCGGCGGATGAAGTCGATCCGCGCGACGTGCTCCAGCGTTTCCATCAGGTAGCCGGCCTGTTCAATGTCGCGCGCGAAGCAGATCGCTCCGTGGAAGCGGAGAAGCACCGCGTCATGGTGCTCGACCAGCGGTTCCACGCTCCGCGCGAGCTCCTCGGCCGTCGGCATCGCGTACGACGCCACCGGCACGCGGCCGAGCGTCAGAATCGCTTCCGACAGGATCGGCTGATCGAGCGCCATGCCGGCCACTGCATACGCCGTCGCATACGGCGGATGTGCGTGGACGATCGCATGCACGTCGGGACGCCGGGCGTAGATCATCCGGTGCAGCGCGATCTCCGACGACGGCTTGCCGGCGCGGGGCGAGCCGTCGCGGAAGAGCCGCACGATCTTCTCCGCCTCCAGCTGCCCCTTGCACGATCCGCTCGGCGTGATCAGCGTGCCGCCGTCCGCCAATCGCGTCGAAAGGTTGCCGTCCGTCGACGTGAGGATCCCCTTGTCGTCCAGCCGCTTCGCGACCCGGACGATCGCCTGCTTCATTTGGAACTCGGACGCGAACGCCATACGCAGGCGTCAGTCTAAACGTAGGACGGGCTTTAGCCCGTCCCGGGCGGGCTGAAGCCCGCCCTACGTTGTAGGTTCGTCCAGACCGAACTTCGAGATCACGCGGTCGCGGATCCGTTGCCGCTCCTCGGGCGACATTTCGCGCCACCGGTCGCGCATGCGCCGCCGGCCGTAGGCGTGCCGTCTGCCGCGCATCCCGAAACCGCCGAACAGGATCCGGCAGAGCGCGAGTAGCGCGATCGCCTGCCAGAACGTGATCAGGTGGAATCCGAACAGCGGCGGCGTGAGCCAGTTCCACAGCCACCGCACCACCGCGCCGCCCACGGCGATGAAGACGACCATCCCTACGATCGCCGCCGGAATGATGAAGATCAGCTTTTTTCTCATGTCAGCTCCTCGTGAATTTCCTTCAGACGCTCGCGCAGACGCAGCACCGCGTACCGCTTGCGCGAGAGCAATGTGTTGACGCCGACGCCGGTCTCCTCGGCGATCGACTTGAAACTCCGCCCTTCCAACTCGTGCGCGACGAAGACCGCGCGCTGCTCCTCCGGCAGCTCCGTGATCGCCGCCTCCAGCTCGTCGACGAGCGCCCGCTGCGCGAACAGCGCGTCGGGTGCGGTGTCGTCCGGTGCAAGCAGATCCTCGAGCTCGTCGTCCTCGTCTCGGGTCGTCCGAAAGAGATCGGTGATCCGGTTGCGCGCGACCGTGAACAGCCACCCGGTCACGTGCTCGATCGGCATCAGCAGACGGTTCGCTTCGACGAGACGGGAGAAGACGTCCTGCAGAACGTCATCGACGTCGGCGGCATCAGGAACCCGGCGCCGGATGAAGTCGCGAAGACGCGACCCTTCCCGCGTCACGACCTCCGAAATCTGCCGGTCCTGTTCGATTACCATCCACCTCAGTAGACGAATGAGCCCCGCGAATATTGTGATCGCCGATCTGAGGCTCGCAGCAAAGAAACGCCTCCCCCGTGCAGTTTTCGACTACATCGACGGCGGCGCCGACGCCGAGTGGACGCTCCGCGAGAACTCCCGCATCTTCGACGACGTCCGCTTCCGCCCACGATCTGCCGTAGCGACGCCGTCGTGCGATCTCCGGACGACCGTGCTCGGGGAGGAGATCGACCTCCCGTTCATCCTTGCGCCGGTCGGCAGTTCGCGCATGTTCTGGCCGCGCGGCGAGGAGGTCGCAGCGCGCGCGGCAGGAGAAGCGGGGACGATCTACACCCTCTCGACGCTCTCCGGATGTGCCGTCCGCGACGTGCGAGCAGCGACGCGCGGGCCACTCTGGTATCAGCTCTACATCATCGGCGGCCGCGACGTGGCGATGGCCGGCATCGAGCGCGCGAAGAGCTGCGGCGCCTCGGCACTCGTCGTCACGATCGACACGCCGGTCGCCGGGATGCGCGAGCGCGACGTCCGCAACGGCGTGAAGGAGCTCGTGGCGGGAGCGCCATTCGCGATGTTCCCCTATGTCTTTCAGTTCCTCGCGAGACCGCGCTGGCTCGCCGGTTACCTGCGTGACGGCGGCTTGATGAAGTTCCCGAACATCGTGTTGAAGGACGGCCCGATGCCGTACGCCGACGTCGGCGCCGCGCTGGAGCAGGCGATGGTGTCGTGGAGCGACTTCGCCTGGATTCGCGACGCATGGAGAGGTCCGATCGTGGCGAAAGGCGTTCACACCGCCGACGACGCGCGCCAGGCGATCGACCACGGCGCCGACGCCATCGTCGTGTCGAACCACGGCGGCCGTCAGCTCGACGGCGTCGCGGCGACGCTCACCGTTCTGCCGGAGGTCGTCGACGCGGTCAAAGGCCGCATCGAGGTTCTCCTCGACAGCGGAATCCGCCGCGGCGGCGACATCGTCAAAGCGCTCTCTCTCGGCGCACGCGCCGTCCTCGTAGGACGCGCCTACGCGTACGGCCTCGGCGCTGCCGGCGGTCCCGGCGTCAGCCGCGCGATCGACATCCTCCGCGCCGACATCATCCGAACGCTGAAGCTCCTAGGCTGCGCATCCGTCCGCGAGCTCGATGCCTCCTTCGTGCAGTGGGACCGGTGATTCGCGGGCGAATGCAGAACCCGACGGTGACGGTCATCCTGCCGACGTACAACTGGAGCAGCGTCCTGCGCTACGCGATCGCGAGCGTGCTGCGCCAGACGTTCACCGATTTCGAGCTCCTGGTCATCGGCGACGGCTGCACTGACGACTCCGAACAGGTGGCCGCCGAGGCGGGCGATCCCCGCGTCCGCTGGATCAACCTTCCGGCGAACACAGGCCACCAGAGCGGTCCCAATAACGAGGCGCTGCGCCAGGCGCGCGGTGAGCTCATCGCCTATCACGGCCACGACGATCTCTGGCTGCCGCATCACCTCGGGACGATGGTCTCCGCGCTGCAGACGACCGGAGCCGATCTGGCGCACTCGCTCTGCTTCATGGTTCCGGCCGATGGTGTACCGGGATGGATCCTGATTCCGCAGCGCGAGCTCGGCACGTACGCGCCGCCGCTCTGCGTCGTCCACCGCCGAAGCCTCACCGAACGGATCGGCGGCTGGCGCCCGTATCGCGAGCTCGGGACGACTCCGCCCGACGTCGAGTTGTGGCGGAGAGCCGCGGCTTCGGGCGCAAAATTCACGTTCGTGCCCCGGCTCACCGGCGTCAAATTTCCGGCGAGTGTCCGCCGCGACGTCTATCGCATCCGTCCGCATCACGAGCAGGAGACGTGGAGCGCTCGCATCGCCTCGGAACCCGACATCGAGGCGCGTCTCCTCGCCGAGGCGGTGATGCGGCGCACCGAGCTGATGGAGAGCTGGTCGTATCGTGAGCTGTTGCGCGGCTTCGTCCGGCAGACAGCGCGGCGGTTGCGAACGCGCCTCCGGTTCCGGAGCGAAACGCTCGATGCCATCCGACGGTACAAGGGCCTGGATCGTTGAGGAGGAAGTGATGCTCACCGAGGCACGCAAAGACGGGCAGCTCGTCACGAAGGAGTGGCAGTTCATCCAGCAGCCGATCGAAGGCGTTTCGGCGCGCGAGGTGATGCACGTGCCGCGCGATCACGGCGTCATCACCGAGACCTATCGTCCCGAGTGGGACCCCAGCGGCCTGCCGATCGTGCACGTTTACCAGTCGCGGCTCTATCCCGGCGCCATCGGCGCCTGGAGTTGCCACGCCAAGACCGTCGACCGGCTCTTCGTCAATCAGGGACACCTGAAAATCGTGCTGTACGACTGCCGCGAAGGAAGCGACACCCACGGCCGCGTCATGGAGCTGCACGCCGGCGACGCACGCCCGGCGTTCCTCCACATCCCGATCGGCGTCTGGCACGGCGTCCAGAACGTCGGAACCACCGACGCGCTGATGCTCAATTACCCCTCACGGGCGTACGATTACGAAGACCCCGATCACTACCGCCTCCCGTGGGACTCAGCGGAGATCCCGTATCGCTGGGGAACCGGTGGCGGCACTCGGTTCCGCAACGATCACGCGTCATGAGTTTCACGTCATGCAGAAGTCGCCTCCTCAGCGTGCTGGCAATTGCGCACCTTTTGTGGAGAGTGGACTCTGCCAGGCCTGCGACGGAGCCGGCCCTGGAAATCTACGTCGAGAATGCCGCGGATCCGTTCTCCCGGCCCGACGGTACCGGCTATGCGAATGACGTCGTGCGCGCGGCGTTTCAATCCGTCGGCGTGCGAGTCGAATTCACGGTAGTGCCCTACTCGCGTTGCAAATACAAAGCTCTCAGCGGTGAAGCCGTGGCCTGCGTCAGCATGTCGTGGGATCCGTCCTTCAAGGAAAGAATCAAGTTTGCCGACACGCCGCTGATCATGGTGACGCCCGTCTATTACGAGAATCCCACCCGTCCTCTCGCGGCCAGGAGCGAAGGAGAGCTGGGGAAGGGTGTCACCATCGGTACCATTCGGGGATACGAGTATCCCGAGTCGGTCATGAAGGCCAAGGCGCGGGGCGTGGTGTTCGAAGAGAACAGCTCCGAGCAGGCGAACCTTCACAAGCTGGCACTCGGCCGGATCGACGCCGCCATGGTCATGTCCAACCCATTGACCGGCGTCAGTCATTGGGCGAAAGAGGCGGAGGTGGAACACCTGGTCAGGATTGTGTTCCGCAGCGCAGGCAGCGAGAACGGCTACTTTGCTGTGAGCACCGTCCATCCTCGGGGCTTGCTCGCGCTGCGCCTCTACAACGAAGGCATCAAGAACATCACCGCGAATGGACGCCTCGACGAGATCAAGGCCAAATGGACCACGCGAGGCCGCTAGCGATCTACGGCTTGCGCGTGGCGTTCATGGTGGTGTCCCCGTAGGTGAGCGCGAACGACTTCTCTCGGAACTCCAGGCAGGGAAGTCGGCCACTACCCAACGTCAGCCGACAGCGCCCTGTTCGGGACGCTCGAAGTCCTCCGGAACGCCGGCGAACGACTCGATCCATTCCGCCGGCCACTCACGAGCGGGCTCCAGGACGACCGCGCTGCCTTCGCGATGAACGAACACCGTATCGCCGTCGAACCGAAACTCCTTCGGCAGGCGCACGGCTTGGCTTCGCCCGGTCTTGAAAATGCGCGCAACCACTCGTTTCGGTGACGTCTTCCGCATGGTATGTACCAATGGTAGCTATCGCTGTGGGGAAGTCAATCCGATACCATCACCGGAAGCATGTGGCATCGACCTTGGGAAGAGGGAAACGGACCATGGACCTGCGGAGAGTATACAGATCGGACAAGAACGGGTAACCGTGCTGTGACGTGAAGTCGCCGCGGAGTGGAGATAATCGCCTGATGATCTCCACGAATCGATTGCCGTTCCTTGCCGCCATCGCGATCGTGTCGGCTGCCCCGCTCGTGTCTGCCCAGCAGGCGCAGTTCCGGCCGCTTTACCCGAGCCAGAAGGCGAGCGTGATGCAGACCATCGGGACGACGGACGTCACGATCACCTATCACCGGCCGGCGGTGAAGGGGCGGACGATCTTTGCCGACGCTCCGGCGTCGATGGAGGATCGCGCGAAGGGAGACGCCACGCTCGACAACCAGAACGAGCGCAAGCCCGGCGAGCCGATCGTTCCGTACAACCACGTCTGGCGCGCGGGCGCGAATGAGGCGACCGTCTTCCAGGTCACCGACGACGTTCTGATCAACGGTCAGCCGCTCAAGGCAGGCACCTACGGGCTCGAGACGATCCCGGGGAAAGACGACTGGACCATCATCTTCAACGGCGACTCCGGACAGTGGGGCGCGTTTACGTACGACCCGAAGAAGGACGTCCTGCGGGTGAAGGCGAAGCCGCACACCGTCGCCGACAACCAGGAGTGGCTCCTCTACACCTTCGACCCGGTGACCGCGAATACGGCGACCGTGAATTTGCGGTGGGAAAAGGTGAGCGTCCCGTTCACGGTCGAGGTCAAAGACGTGAAGGCGCTCTGGCGCACCAAGACCGATGCCCTGATCGCGGCCAATCCGACGAACGAAGTCTTCCCGCTGCAGGCGGCGAACGTCTTCGTGAATGACAAGAACTGGGACGACGCGCTGAAGTACGTCGATCAGTCGATCGCGATCAAGCCGACGTTCCGAAATCTCTCCGCCAGGGCGAACGTCCTGCACAACGCGGGAAGGAATCAGGAAGCCCTCACCGCCGCCGACAAGGCCATCGCGCAGGGAAAGACTGAGGGCGCCGACACGAGCGCGTTCGAAAAGCGCGTCGCCGGTTGGAAGAGCGGTACGTAGCGAGATGGCACCGATCTCGATTCCGTCCTGAGCGGTGACGGAGAAGGACATCCGATTCGTGCGCGTCCGCGGCGCGCGCGAGCACAACCTCAAGAATATCAGCGTCGAGATTCCTCGCGACGCGCTCGTCGTGTTCACCGGCGTCTCGGGCTCCGGCAAGTCGTCGCTCGCGTTCGGCACGTTGTACGCCGAGGCGCAGCGGAGATACCTCGAGTCGGTGTCGCCGTATGCGCGGAGGCTGTTCAACCAGATGTCCGTTCCGGACGTCGACGACATCGACGGACTGCCGCCCGCCGTTGCGCTGCAGCAGCAGCGCGGCGGAACGACGACGCGATCCTCGGTCGGGAGCGTGACGACCCTCTCGAACCTGCTGCGGATGCTCTATTCGCGCGCGGGCGACTACCCGAAAAATCAGCCGCTGCTCTATGCCGAGTCGTTCTCGCCGAACACGCCCGAGGGTGCCTGCCCCGAATGCCACGGCCTCGGGCGCATCTACACGGCGACCGAAGAATCGATGGTGCCCGATCCGACGCTCACCATTCGCGAGCGCGCGATCGCCGCGTGGCCGCCGGCGTGGCACGGGCAGAACCAGCGCGACATCCTCGTCACCCTCGGCTACGACGTCGACCGGCCGTGGAAGGAGCTGTCGCGCAAAGATCGCGACTGGATTCTCTTCACCGACGACACGCCGACCGTTCCCGTGTACGCCGGCTACACGCCGGAAGAGACCCGCGCCGCGCTCAAGCGCAAAGAGGAGCCCAGCTACATGGGCACCTTCAGCGGCGCGCGGCGCTACGTGATGCACACGTTCGCGAATACGCAGAGCGCGCTCATGAAGAAGCGGGTCTCGCAGTACATGCTTGGGGCGGACTGTCCGTTGTGCGGCGGGAAACGCCTGCGCCGCGAGGCGCTGTCGGTGAAATTCGCAGGCTTCGACATCGCGGAGATCTCGCGCGTGCCGCTCAAGCAGCTCGCCGCCATCATCGAGCCGTATGCGAAAGATTTACACGTAGGACGGGCTTTCAGCCCGTCCGGTCGGGCTGAAAGCCCGACCTACGTTGGCTCTCATGCGGGCGAGACCGATCGCATGCGCCGCGGCCGTGCGTCGAGCCAGACGCACGACGAGGCGCACGATCTGGTCGTGCACCGCATCGCGTGCGACCTCGCCGCACGTCTCGAAGTTCTCCTCGAGCTCGGACTGGGATACCTCTCGCTCGATCGGAGCACGCCCACGCTGTCGCCCGGCGAGCTGCAGCGGCTGCGCCTCGCGACACAGGTCCGCTCGAACCTCTTCGGCGTCGTCTACGTGCTCGACGAGCCGTCGGCCGGATTGCACCCCGCGGACACCGAAGCACTGCTGAAGGCGCTCGATCGATTGAAAGCCTCCGGCAACTCGCTGTTCGTCGTCGAGCACGAACTCGACGTGGTGCGGCATGCCGACTGGATCGTCGACGTCGGGCCGGAAGCCGGCGAGCATGGCGGCGAGATTCTCTACAGCGGTCCGCCTGAAGGTCTCGCGCGCGTCAAGCGCTCGCACACGCGCGAGTTCCTCTTCGGCGAGCGCGCTGTGAAAACACCCATGCCGAGGGCACCGCGTGGATGGCTGCGTCTCGCGGGCGTCACGCGAAACAACCTGCACGGCCTCGATGCCGAGTTCCCGCTGGGAGTGCTCACGAGCGTCACCGGCGTGTCGGGGTCGGGCAAATCGACGCTCGTCAGCCAGGTCCTCGTCGAACTTCTCTCCGATCGTCTCGGGCACCCCGCCGGAGACGAAGAAGAGCTCGATCCGCTGGAAAAGCGCGTGGTGACAGAAGGCGGCGAGATCGTCTCCGGCATGGAAGGCGTCCGCCGCCTGGTGCGAGTGGACCAGAAGCCGATCGGACGCACGCCGCGCTCGAACCTCGCCACCTACACCGGTTTGTTCGATCACGTGCGCAAGCTGTTCGCGTCGACCAAAGCCGCGCGCGCGCGGCACTACGACGCCGGACGCTTCTCGTTCAACGTGGCCAAAGGGCGCTGTCCGACGTGCGAAGGCGAAGGGTTCGTGATGGTGGAGTTGCTCTTTCTGCCGAGCGTCTACGCGCCGTGCCCCGACTGCAAAGGCGCGCGATACAACGAAAAGACCCTCGACATCGAATACAAGGGACGGAACATCGCCGAGGTCTTGGGCATGACCGTCGACGGCGCGTGGCGGTTCTTCGAAGAAGACGAGCCCATTCACCGCGCGCTCTCCGTCCTGCGCGAGGTGGGCCTCGGCTATCTGCGGCTCGGGCAGCCGGCAACGGAGTTGTCCGGCGGCGAGGCACAGCGCATCAAGCTCGCGACCGAGTTGCAACGCGTCGGCCGCGCGGACACGCTCTACATTCTCGACGAGCCGACCACCGGCCTCCATCCCGTCGACGTCGAACGTCTGCTCGCGCAACTCGGCCGCCTCGTCGATGCAGGCAACACCGTCATCGTCGTCGAGCACGACATGCAGGTCATCGCCGCGAGCGACTGGATGATCGACATGGGCCCGGGCGCCGGAGATGAGGGAGGAACGATCGTCGCAGCAGGCACCCCGCGCGATGTGATGAAGGTGAAGACGAGCCGCACCGCGCGGTACCTGCGTGGCCTATCGCAGCTTCGTCGCGACTCCACTCTGTAGCGCCGAGTTGAAGACCTCCTGCACTCTGCGTTCGACCTCCGCCGAAACGCGGTGCTGCTCCTCGTTCACCTTCGCCTGCATGGCGTTCACCTTCGCCTGTTCGGCGTTCACGCCCGCCTGCTCCTCGTTCACTTCGGACTGCTTCCGGTTGACCCTCTCCTGACCGGCGGACGACTGGCTCGCATTGACCTCGGCCTGCATCGCATTGACGTCGTGCTGGTGGGCGTTCACCCCCGACTGCATCCTGTTGACACGCTCTTGCTCGCGATTGACTCCCGCCTGCATCCGGTTGACGCTCTTCTGCGGCTCCATGGCCCGATCGAGCTTGTCCATGACCGCCGAGTCCGTGACGACGTACTCATGACCGTCCTTGCGGAACCAGGCGAAATGATCGCCGTATCGCGCCCGCAACCCTTCGGTGGAAGGGGAACCGCTTTCATCCCATGAACCGCTCATCGAGTCCCCGCGGACGATGACGTAGCGGCGGATGACGTTGTCCCCGGCGACCGCGGCGACATGGATCAGAGGCCAAATGAGCGCGGCGATGACCCAGGCAGCCGAACGAGCATATCGAGACATGGCAAACTCCCTTCTGCGCCTTGGACGTCGAGCAGGCGGATGACGTTAGTCAGCTCCGTCCCAGTCTCACGAGATCGGCGCTTTCCAGCACCCGTTTGTTGCTGCCTGTACTCGCGACGCGGATCATGGCGCGGCCGAGCTCCTCGGTCGTGATGACGCCGCTGGACCAGAGCCGGTGGAACAGGGGCCAGAGTGGTCCCAACAGCGTCAGGAGTGCCCGAGCGCCTGCGCCCCTCGGCCGCTCGCCGTGCATCGGACGCAGCGCGCCGAGGCGGATCATGACCGCTTCGGGAAACAGCGCCAGAAGCTCGTTCTCGGTGCGCCCCTTCACGCGGGACCACATCGCATCGCCGCCAGTGCCCCTGCCGGAGACATAGAGGAATCGCATTGCCGGATTCGCGCGCGCCAGCACCTGCGCCCATTTCATCGTGAGGTCGTACGTCAGATGCGTGTACTCGGCTTCGTCCTTTCCGACCGAGGAGACGCCGAGGCAGAAGAAGCAGGCGTCGTAGCCGCCGAAGTCATCCGGGTTGACGGCGTCGTCGAACATGTCCGGCCGAGTGAGAACGCGCAGCTTCTCATGCGAGACGGCCGGTGCCTGCCGGCCCACCGACAGCACCGCCTCGACATCGGGATCCAGCAGACACTCACGAAGGACGCCGCTGCCGACCATGCCGGTCGCACCAAAAAGAATGATTTTCATTTGCTGAGCCCGACTGCGGGAGCTGAAGTATCGCTCAGAACCGGTGTCCGCCGGGTCCCGCCACAAACGTTGTGGCGGATTCGAACGTCAGATCGGGTTAGAGGAGATTAGCGATGCGGGCCAAAGCGCTCTTTCTCGCGGCGTTCGTCCTTTCTTTTCCCATTCTCGCAGCGGGTGCCGAGGTCACGCCACATCACGCCATTTACGTCTGCTCGATGGCCGATCATCCGCAGGAGTTCAGCAAGCCGGGCTTCTGCCCTCTCGACGGGATGGAGCTCACGGACAAGAGCCTCAGACTTCGGGTCGCGGTGCTCGTCCACGAAGGCGTCGAAGAGAT
>DASXIH010000335.1:0-3178 GCA_036498125.1 Thermoanaerobaculia bacterium | reverse complement strand
GCGGACGACGTTCACTTCCGTGGCCGCGCGTGTGTGAAAGAGGTCGACCGCTGTCTCGATGTGCGACGTCAGCCGTTCACCCGAGAGGCGGCCCTCCGCGTTCAGTTCGTCGAGGAATACCGGACTGAGGAAGACGAAGCGCGGGGTGAGGCCGTCGTCGAGGAGAGTGTCGAACATGTCATGCTCCTTACGTCGATGTGCAAAATAGCACGAACGTTCGTTTATTGCAATCTCCTGGCTCTGTCGCTGCTGGCGCAGACGCCCGCGGCCGAGTGGCGGACGATCACCACGCCGCACTTCCGCGTCCACTATCCGCGCGAGTACGAGGCGTGGACGCAGCGCGCGGTCGCGCACATCGAGTCGATCCGCGAGGCCGTCGCGAACGCGACCGGCTACTCGGCGCCGCAGAAGACCGACGTGATCGTGATGAATCCTTACGCCGAGGCGAACGGCGCGACGCTGCCGCTGCTCGACACGCCGCGGATCGTCCTCTTCACCGAGCCGCCCGGCCCGGAGGATCCGGTCGGCGAGTATGGCGACTGGACCGACCTCCTCATCACCCACGAGATGACGCACCTCGAGCACCTGCTCCGCCCGTCGCGCAATCCGGAGCTGCGCCTGATCGAGCAACTGCTGGTTCCGATCAGCCCGATCTCGTGGTCGGCGCCGCGGTGGGTGACGGAGGGCTATGCGACCGTGATCGAAGGCCGGCTCACCGGCAGCGGCCGGCCGAGCAGCACGCTCCGCGCCGCGATCCTCCGCAAGTGGGCGCAGAGCGGCCGCTTCCCGACGTACGCGCAACTCGAAGCGAATCAGTCGTACCTCGGGATGTCGATGGCCTATCTCGCCGGCTCGGCGTATCTCGAATGGCTGGAGGAGCGGAGCGGGCCGGGGAGCCTGCAGAAGTTGTGGCGGCGCGAGACGGCGCGGCAGCGGCGTACGTTCGGTCAGGCGTTCGAGGGCGTGTTCGGCGACTCGCCCGAGCGGCTGTACGGCCGGTTCACGGCGGAGCTGACGGAGCGTGCGATGGCCCTCGATCGCGACGCGATCGAGGGAGCGTTGTGGCAGGAGACGTCGTACGCGTCGGGCGATCCCGCGGTCTCGCCGGACGGCAAGCAGATCGCGGTCGTCCTCCGCGACCGCGAGCACAAGACGAAGCTCGTGATTCTCTCGACCGAGCCGCCAACCGAGGAGGAGAAGAAGCTCGGCGAAGGCATCGAGAAGATGCTGAAGCGCGATCCGGAGGACGTCGCGCCGGTACGGACCAAGCCGATCGCGCGGAAGCCGCTCCACACGTTGCGAATGCCGCTCGAAGGCGGCATCGCGACGCCGCGCTGGATGCCGGACGGAAAGTCGATCGTCTTCACGCACCGTTCGACCGATCGCACGGGCGACCGCCATCACGACCTCTATCGTTGGACTCCCGAGAGTGGGACGGTCGAGCAACTCACCCACGGTGCCGACGTCTCCGATGTCGACCCGTTCCCCGACGGCCGGCGCTTCGTCGCCGTCCGCTCGCGTTTCGGTTTTTCGCAGCTCGTGACGATCGACTCCGGCGCCGTCTCCGCCATCACCGAGCCATCGATCGACGTCGTCGTCTCGCACCCGCGCGTGAACAGAGACGGCTCTCGCATCGCATACGTCTTGCACAGCAGCGGCGCATGGCACCTCGTCCTCCGCGACGTCGCCACCGGCGCAGAGCAGGTGATCGCGCCGCCAGGCAACGTCGCCACGCCGGAATGGACGGGGGATGCCGTCGTGATGTCGGTGATGAACGCCGGCTTCGTCGACCTCTTCCGTGATGACGTTCCGATCACGCGAATGTCCGGGGCCGCGTTCGAGCCCGCCCCCTCGCCCGACGGCCGCATCTTCTTCATGTCGCTCGAGCGCGACGGCTACACGCTGCGCGTCCTCGACAAACTCGAGCCGGTGCCGCCGAGGACCGCATCCGCGCTATCGCTCGTTCCGGCGATTCCGCCGGAGCCTGCAACTCCGGTCGTCTTCGAGTCGCAGCCGGTGCCTCCCGCGAAACCGTACGGCCTCGGCCATCAGGAGCTCGGCTGGATCGTTTCCGGCAATGATGCGCCGTCGATGCACAACACGGAGATCGGAATCAGATCCGGCGACGTCGTCGGCCGCTTCGACGCGGTCGCAATCGCGTCGTTCGGCACCGAGCGAGGCGGTAGCGTTGCGGTCGCGTATCGCGGCCTCCCAATCGAAGCCGACGCCCACGCCTTCCACGCACGCGACCAGCGTGGAATCGAGCTGCGCGGGATCTGGCGCTCGTACTTTGAAGCCGGCGCCATCGCGATCGAGGCAGGAGCGTTGGAGCGCCGACCATCGAGCCTCGGCTTCTTCGACGCGCGTGGCCTCCTCGAACAGACCGACAGCAGCGAGTCCCTCGAGCTGGCGGCCGAGTCGCACCACGCACGCGCTCGGGCGCGCGGCGAGATGAAGCTGATGGGGATTCGTTTCGGCGCCGAGGCGCAGCGTGACCAGGGAGACGTCACGGTCGGCGGCGTCGCGCCGTCGATCCTCCCGCGCTCCGCGATCGCGAACCGCATCCTCGATCCGGCGCTCGACACCGCCACGCTCGCCGGCCGCAACTACACCGGAGCGCGCATCGACGCGACGGTCAGCGATGCGGTCACGTTCTTCGCCCGCCAGCATCGCCTCGGCGAGAAAGTGAACGTCGAAGGCGTCGAGGTCAAGACGAAGATTCCCCCCACGCCGCTCTTGAAACTCCCGGCCCTCGGCCTCAGTATCGGCGGCGCACGAGTCGAAGGTCGCAACCGCTACTGGGTCGCCGTGCGCATCGAACCATGAAGAACATTCACAATGGCGACGCTGTCGCAGGGCAGGCACGCCGCGAGGGCCTCCCCGGCGAGCACATTGCTTTTCGCGAGGCGCTCGCGTGCGGCCCCGGCACGCGCGACCTCGAAACGCGCGCGCAGTTCATCGCCGGATCGCATGGCGACAACCTGTTGCGCGTCCGCAACGACATGATCGAGATGAATCGCGCGCTGGACGACGCCATGGACGCGGACGAAATCGTCCTCTGGTTCGAGCACGACCTCTTCTGTCTCGCGAACCTCCTGTCGCTGCTCGAACGATTCGCGTCGTGCCCCAGGCTCACGCTTGTCTGGCATCCGGAGCCGCTGTCGCAGGTCGAGCTCTA
>DASXIH010000334.1:0-9325 GCA_036498125.1 Thermoanaerobaculia bacterium | reverse complement strand
GCGTAACGCACAAAGGAATGACCATGAAACGCTTGCCCCTCATTGCCATCGCGGCCCTCCTCGCCGCCGGCTGTTCGGTCACGAAACAAATGCACCCGCATCGCAACTCGAACCCGTATGCGAATCCGTTCTACATGCGGTTCGTGAATCCGTCGGTTCCGCTCGACGCCGCGATCCAGCGCGACGTCGACATCCTGCGCACGAATCCGAATTCCGCCGCCACGCACAACGACCTCGGGCAGCTGCTGATCCAGAAGGGCTTCCCAAAGGACGCGGAGCTGGAGTTCGAGCGCGCCGTGGACGCCGACCGGCGTTTCTACCCCGCCTGGTACAACCTCGGCCTCGCGCGCGCGTCGCGCGGCGAGAACCTCAAGGCACGCTTCGCGTTCGACCGTACGCTCTACTACCACCCGGGCGACGCGTGGGCGCACTTCCAGGCCGGCCTGCTCGCCGAGGAGCGCGGCGATGACGAATCGGCGGTCGACCACTACTCGAAGGCGATCCTCCGCAATCACTCCCTCCTCGACGTGAAGGTGAACCCGCGCGTCCTCGACAGCAAGCTGATTCACCTCGCGCTCATTCGCGCCTATCCGAACGAGCACTCCCGCGACACGATGTCCTTCCAGGGAACGCCGCAGGGCTACGGCGAGCGAAACAGCGCCGCCGAACCCCAGGCCGTCTCGCCGCAGCCGTCCGCCGAGAAGATCATCACTCCCGCACCGCCGCTGACCGATCCGTCGAGGCAGACACCACCGAAGAAGCCGTGATGTTGGTTATGAGGTTGCGGGGTTATGGGGTTTCGAAACCTCGCGACCGCGTAACCTCGTAACCCGTCTTACAATGCGCCCGCTTTGAGCGCCACGACTCCTCCTTCCGCTGAGCCAACCGAAGTCCCGGAATCAGAACTGATCCGCGTGCGGCGCGAGAAGCTCGCGCGGATCGGGGCGCTCGGGTACTCGCCCTACCCCACCAAGGCGCACGTCGACACGACGATCGCGGAGGTGGTGGCGGAGTGCGGCGGCAAATCGGCGGAGGAACTCGACGGCGAAAAGCGGCACGTCAAGATCGCCGGCCGGATCATGACGATCCGGGAGTTCGGCAAGACCGCGTTCCTCGTCCTCTCCGAGAAGACCGCGCGCATCCAGGTCTACTGCCGGAAAGACACGCTGTCGGAGCGCGAGTGGGAGCTGTACAAGAACCTCGATGCCGGCGACTGGATCTCGGCCGAGGGCGTCGTGTTCCGGACGAAGACGAACGAGCTGTCGGTGAAGGCAGTCCAGATCGACTTCCTCGTGAAGGCGCTCCGTCCGCTGCCGAGCAAGTGGCACGGCCTCACCGACGTGGAACAGCGGTACCGCCAGCGCTACGTCGATCTCATCGTCAACGACGAAGTGAAGCAAACGTTCGAGACCCGCGCGAAGATCGTCCGCTACATCCGGAACTTCTTCGACGGGCGCGGCTACATCGAAGTGGAGACGCCGATGATGCAGCCGATCGCGAGCGGCGCCGCGGCGCGGCCGTTCGTGACGCACCACAACGCGCTCGACCTCGATCTCTTCATGCGCATCGCGCCGGAGCTCTACCTGAAGCGCCTCATCGTCGGCGGCCTTTCGCGCGTCTACGAGATCAACCGCAACTTCCGGAACGAGGGTATCTCGACGCAGCACAACCCCGAGTTCACGATGCTCGAGTTCTACGAGGCGTACGCCGACTATCGGGATCTCATCGACCTCACCGAGGAGTTGCTCGCCGGCTTGGCGCAGGCGGTTCGCGGCACCGACACCGTGCAGTTCCGCGGCAACGAGATCAGCTTCGCGAAGCCGTTCCGCCGCTTCACGATGAAGGAAGCGATCGGGCATTTCTCGAAGGGGCGCGTGAGCGCCGACGATCGCGGGCAACTGCAGCAGTGCGTCATCGGACATCGTGGCGGTGGAGACGAGGCGCGCAAGGATGTCGAGGCGCTCAACGAAGGAAAGCTCCTCGCCGAGGCGTTCGAAGCGGTCGCCGAGGCCGAGTTGATCCAGCCGACCTTCATCACCGACTTCCCGACCGAGGTCTCGCCGCTGTCGAAACAGCGTCCGGACGACCCGAACTACGTCGAGCGCTTCGAGCTCTACGTCGGCGGGATGGAAGTCGCCAACGCCTTCTCGGAGCTCAACGACGCCGACGAACAGGACCGCCGCTTCCGCCAGCAACTCGGCGAACGCGAGCGCGGCGACGACGAGGCCATGCAGATGGACGAGGACTACGTCCACGCCCTCGAGTACGGCATGCCGCCGACCGCCGGCGAAGGCATCGGCATCGACCGGCTGACGATGATCCTTACGGACTCGGCGTCGATCCGGGACGTGATCCTGTTCCCGTTGATGCGGCCGCGGGGGTAAACGGTTTCAGCAGTGATGAAGTTTGCCGAACTCCTAGAAGAGAAACCGGGGGATCGTTGCGATCCCGGTTGGCGCGTTTGCTTCGAACATCTGACGGATCACGGGCGGCCGAAAAAGATGTCACGGAAGGTCTAGCAAGTCTGTTTCCGTTTCAATTACGCGACCGCCTGACGTCGATGAGAACCGGTTACGCCGATCGAGCCGACGTTCACCACCGACTTCCACCGAGGTCTCGCCGCTATCGGAACAGCGGCCGACCGACCTACGTCGAGCGGTTCGAGCTGTACGTCGGCGGATGGAAAGTCGCCAACGCCTTCTCGAAGCTCAACGACGCCGACGAGCAGGACCGCCGCAAGCCGAAGCTCGCCCGTGCCATCTGCGCACAAAAGTTAGGTCTACCCTACCTCGTCGCTTCGACATCGCAAGATTAGAGGCGCGTCGCTAGAATGCAGTCATGCCTCACGCTACAGATCAAAACGTCCTCGCGGCGCAGTGGCTTAACGGCGTTACGATTCTTCAGCGCGCTCAATATCGGACAGCGAAGCTTTGCGCAACCCTTCACTTTTCGATCGGCATCCCCCTCGTGGCGATTTCGGCAGCCGTCAGCACCGCGGTCTTTGCCACCTTGAAAACCGCACCTGACCTTTCCGCCAGGATCACGGTGGGCTTGTTTAGCCTTGCCGCGACAGTTCTCGCCGGTCTCCAGACGTTCTTGCGTTTATCAGAGCGCGCCGAGCGGCATAAGCAGGCGGGCGTGCGGTACGGCGGCCTCCGACGCGAACTTGAGCTAGAAATCGTTTCGGCGGCGACTACGCGGGAATACCTAATCGACTTTCGGCAGCGATGGACAGCACTGGATGAGGAGGCACCGACGGTACCGCAGTGGCTCTACGAACGAAGCAGCAACTCCGTCATTGCCGAGAATGGGCGACCCTGACCACTACTACTCTTTCGACACACCTTCTTGGGGATTTACGCGCTCCCGCATTGCTTGCCTCTGCTTCTCGATTGAATCGTGGATTCGTTGTTTCACTCGTTCTATGTACGCAGCTTCTTCGTGGGAGCCCCACGAAGCAATTTGTTGCAGCCATTGAATCGATACAGCGACGATCTTGAGTTCGGCCGCAGTCAGCTCGAAATCCGATGCTTTCTTCGGGTGTGTCAATCGATTGCGAATCCGCACCGCGGCGTCAATCGCGGAGGGCAATTCCCTGCACGGCGGTATGGTTTTGCGGGCCTTCGCAAAGACTTCGATCGCGAACATCATGTTCTTCGTCGTTCGCTGGAACGCCGGTCTCAAGCGATCCTGATCAGTGTCGTCAGGACGCATGTGCAAAGCAGCGAGCTCGGCATCGGTGAACTGGACACCTTCCGACTCTGCGCTTTCTCGTGCGCGATCTTGGAAGTAGAACGCGTATGCGTCGAGCGAGGAGCCGAATTGACGCACGAATAGACGCTGGACAAACGCCGAGTTACTCTTAGCGCGTAGCTTTCCGATGTGCGCCAATTCATCGCTCAGAACTCGAATTAGGTCGTAAGGCCCGTCTCTTCGCGAGCCAGACGGGGCCGGCGACGGCGCACGACGATTCTTCCATTTCATCAATCGAATTCTAGCGCGTCCACCCTCGGTGTTTCGTAAGCCGCTAGCGGACTCAGGAGGGTCTGAGGTCTTTGGTGGCGCGCTTCAGGTGCAACGGACGGTGCGCGCGACGGCCACCGCGGCTGACGAGATGGTCGGCGGCAGCGATGTGCGGCCGGCGTGACACCATGAAGCTTACGGTGGAGTGCCGGCCTCGATCGGCGGGTCAGACACCAGCCCGCCGACGGCCTCACAGAAATGTGCCGGCGGAGTAATGCTTCGGGTGCAAGCGCGCGAACAGAATCGCGCGATTCGATAGAATGGCGCACAGATGGGGCACGACAGCTGGCGTAAAGCTGTGGAAGTGATCAACCGCCGTACGGGTCCGGTGACTTCCGCGCAAAGTGCACTGGCTGAATTCGTCGGGCTGACGCTTCCTGATGATTTGCCAGCCATTGTTGCGGGCGCGCGACTGCAAACCGCTCTCAGCGACACTCTCGCTGTCGAAGACGCACGGTCGAGCACGGCCGCCCAGCATGAGTTGCTGAAAGCTCTGAGCGGCGAAAACGATGAGATATATCCGTCAGCGTTGGACCGCCGCGAGGCTGACGCTTGGATCCTTTTCTTCTGGTTGCGGTCGCGCAAACGCGCGCTGGAGACACTTGAACTAGAAGTCGGCGACATCGTGACGGTTGCTGAAGCTGAGGGCGATCTGCTGTATGAGGTATCGTCAATCGGTGACGACGGGCGCGTCCATTTTCGTGGCGGCATGGGTAGGCGTGCGTGGCCGGATCTCCTGATGGTCGCATGTCGACGCACCGATTCGGACGAGGCTGCGCGGGAGGCTCGTACACGAGCGGACAATCAGGCCGCTGCACGTACGAAGACCGATTCATGGTCGCTGGCTAAGCAGGCTGAGCTGAGCGGCTGCGAGGTTAAGCATCGTCTCACTCGTGCCGACATTGACCTGCTACGCGCCACGATCGAAACTGCTCGCGACGAAAAGCCCATCCAGCGGCTCGTGGAGTCTCGACCACAGCTGCTAACGTCATTGCTCGGAGGATCACCGACATTCTGCATACCTCGTGCGCGGCTCGGCTCGGAGTATGTAACCGATTTTCTGATCAGCGACATCGACTCTCGTGGCGTAAGGTGGGTTCTCGTCGAACTAGAAACGACGCGATCTGCCGTGACGCTTCAGAGCGTCAACGACTTAGACCAATTCGCCAGGAAGGGTACGACCCAAGTGAAGGAATGGCGCGAATGGCTTCAGAACAACCTCAGCAAGGCGCGAGGGTTCAAACGAGATGGCGGTTTAGGATTGCCCGATATCCGGCCAAATAGCGATGGTCTTGTGATCGTTGGCCGACGGGAACTCCTTCTTGCGAACTCGACCGCGATTCGCGACCGTCTACGCGAGGAAACGCGAGTCGATGTACATACTTACGATTGGTGGGTCGCTCGACTCGACGGGTCTCTGGCGTATGGCGGACCATCCGCGTCAAGCCCGTACGTCTTTCGACGTCCGGAGGACGACGCAGAATAGCCGCGACAGCTCTGGCATTTCGTGGCGCCTAACTCTGTATTGCGCACAGCCCGAGCCCGGATGTCTTAGCATTCAGATAGGCGGGCCTTGCAGTTTCCTGCGGGCGGCGGATCATTTCGACGAATCCCTCCGACAGGCGCCTTGATTCACACTCCAAGGCAAGGGATACGACAGTGTTGGATAACACGGTCGCGTAACGCGTTACGTAGCGTTGCCTGTCCGCGACGAGGCAGCGACCTCGTGTCCGGGGACCAGGTGTCGAGAGTCTCCGTCGGAGTGCCGAGACGCCACATACCCGCGCAAGCGTCGCGTCCGAGGAGAGCAGGCGGTTTCGAAGTGCGCGACGCCACATCCTGAGGGCCGCGACGCAGCCTCCGAAAGGTGCGACACCGCCTCCTGAAAGGCACGATGCCGCGTTCGAAAGGCGTGAGGCCGTCTCCGAGAGGCCCTACGCCGTGTCCGAAAGGCCCGAGACCGCCTCCCAAAGGCGCGAAGCCGCCTCTGAAAGGCCCGACACCGCCTCCAAAACGCGCGGCGCCGCCTTTGAAAGGCGCGACTCAGCCTCCGAAAGGCCCGACACCGCCTCCGAAAGAGGTCGACTTTCTCGGACGCATTGTCCGCGCCTGCGCCGCGCCTGTCCGCCCCTCCGTCACGCCCGTCAGAGCCTCCGTCACGCCCGTCAGAGCCTCCGCCACGCGCGTCAGCACCTCCGCCACGCTCGTCAGGACCTCCGCCACGCCCGTCAGCACCTCCGCCACGCGCGTCAGGACCTCCGCCGCGCGCGTCAGGACCTCCGCCACGCCCGTCAGGACCTCCGCCACGCGTGTCAGGACCTCCGCCACGCTCGTCAGGACCTCCGCCACGCCCGTCAGGACCTCCGCCACGCCCGTCAGGACCTCCGCCACGCCCGTCAGGACCTCCGCCAGGCTCGTCCGCGCCTCGGACACGCGATCCGCGTTTCGGACGCGCGATCCGCGCCTCGGATGCGACGTCCACGGCTCGGGGCGGTCAAACGTCTCCTAAGCAACAGCGCGGCTTCGCCGCGCTTGAGCGGACGAGACGTCCGCTCCCCTCGGAGAGGGTCGCGATAGAGTGCGGCTGTGATCGAAGGGCGCATCGCTCGGCGTTACCTCTGGGCCGCACGGAAGCAGCGGCACACGGCGTTCCTGTCGCTCATCTCGATGCTCGGACTCGCGATCGGCGTCGCGGCGCTGTTGATCTCCATCGCGCTTCTCACCGGGCTTCAGGAACAGATCAAGTCGCGGCTGATCGCGTCGAGTCCGGCCATCCTGATCGAGCCGGTGGGAAAGAACGCTATCGACAAGGCGGACCAGATCATCGCCACCGCCAGGCGGATGGGGATGCGCGACATCGAGCCGGTCGTGAGCGGGATCGCCTGGGGGGCGAACGAAGGAGAGCGGCGCGGACGGCCGATGCATATCCGCTCCCTCGCGACGGTTCACACCTCGGGCGAAGACACCATCGCCACCACCCGTTCGTTCGCCGCGTCGATCGGCCTCGACGCCGGCGGCACGATCACGGTCGTCGCACCGCGGACGCGCCTGACGCCGTTCGGACCTGTCCCGGTCTGGAAGAAGTTCCGGATCGCGCGTCTCGTCACCGAGACGACCGACGAACGCTCCGCCGACGCGTATCTCGAGATGAGCGACGCCGAGTCGCTCTTCGCCACGAACGGGAAGCCGACGTCGATCGAGATGTACGGCAACACCGACCGCGAGGAGGAAGTGCAGTCGACACTCGCGAAGACGTTCCCCGGAGTGCAGGTGAAGACGTGGAAGGAGATCAACCATCCGCTCTTCCTGGCGCTGCGGCTGGAGAAGATCGTGATGTTCGCCACGATCTCGCTGATCATCTTCGTCGCCGCGCTGAACCTGATCTCGTCGCTCGCGATGCTGATCATGGAGAAACGGCCTCAGGTCGGCGTGCTCCGTACCCTCGGCGCGACCGAGAAGAACATCCTCCGCCTCTTCCTGCAGGTCGGCCTCCTCATCGGCCTCACCGGCACGCTCCTCGGCAACGCATTCGGCCTCGGCCTGGCGTGGGTGGCGAACCGCTACCATCTGATTCCGCTGCCGCGCGACATCTACTTCATCAGTTACCTTCCGTTCCGTCTGGACGTCGCAGATGTCGTGGGCATCAACGCCGTCGCGGTCCTGCTGTCGATCCTCGCGACCTGGTATCCGGCGCGGATCGCGTCGCGGCTCGATCCGATCACGGCAATCCGGGAGGAGTGATGAAGCGATTTGCGATTGCGGCGACGGCGCTGCTGCTCTCCGCGTGCGGCATCAAGCCGGCGGTCGAGAACCGGCTCTCGCTCGTCTTCTATGAGGACCCGTCGCGCGTTCACGTGAACACCGCGATCCACATCGAGGACCCGGAGAACAAGGTGATCGCGCAGCGCGTCGACAGCCTGCGCGAGTCGATCGCCGGCAACCGCGACGAGTGGGCCATGCGTTTCGCGGGACTGAACATCGACAACGAGCGGATCGTCCTCGACCGCACGTACGGGCGCGTCACCGGCGTCGAACGGCAGACGACCATCGACCGCAACGAGCTGCCGAAATTCTTCAACGACATGTCGGTGACCGTCTCGCTGCTGCCGAACAACGGCTACACCGAGCTGACGATCATCCCCGGCGCCTCGTCGCGCGCCACGCGGCAGCAGCGGGAACGCGTGCTCGCGACGCTGCACGAATGGTCGACCGAGGCGGCGGCGTACATCGACGCGCTGGCGCACCTCTACGAATACCTCGACGCGAATCCCGAGCGCGCGCAGCCGGTGTTCACGATCCTCCTCGCCGACCGCGATCAGAAGTCGGTCAAGGACGAAGAACAGGCGCTGATCGAGAAGGTGTGGAACACCGCCGACCGCCTCTCCGAACGCCTGCGGCCGAAAGAGACCGACGCCTTCATGGTCGACGAGGAGTTCGACCTCGTCTTCAATCCCTTCCCCGGCGAGATCACCGTGGTGACGCCGAAGACGGGATCGGGCGTGGAGAACTTCGACAAACGCGACGCGACGACGTTCGTGATCCCGCGCCGCGGCCTCCTCGACGCCATCTCGTCGCTCGACGGGAAGTGGATCTCGCCCGATCCGCTGGCGATGTCGATCCGCGGCGATCCGAAACCGGAGCAGCTCGCGAAGATGCCGCGGCACTGGTCGCCGCTCGTGACCGCGAGCGAAGTCGAGAGCGCGGTGAGCGAACGACTGAAGCCGGCCAGCGTCTACAAAGTGCGCTGGATCGAGTGACTGGCGAGTGACGCGAAAATGAAACGGAGCTCGGACGCCAACGGTGGCGGGAGCCGGCTTGCCGCCGCATCGAGAGCGGCGGACGCGCGGCGCAGCTCGTCGCTTGATGGCATCGTTCCCGATTGGTTGTACCGAGCGTTCCAACGAAGTAGATGATCCGTTGCCAGCTCGGCGAAAGCGCTGTGCCCTGAAACGACTTGCAGCAAAGCAAGAACGCTGTCCCACTTTGGAAGCGCCGCAAGTAGTTCAAAGGCATTCCTGCGCGTGTGGAGAAACGGTCCGGACTCGAAGTAGCCCCACACCGTTTTGAATCCGACTTGCGATGTATGCGGGCGGAGCGCGTTGCGCGCTGCGGACGACACGCTGCGCGTGGGATCGTCGAGTGCACGCAGAAGCACTGCTAGATGCGATTCGGCGTCGAGGCGGCTCACGGCGCGAATTGCAGCTCTTCTCACTCGAGCGCTCTGATTCTCCAAGAAGGAAGCGGTCAGGGCGGCGTCCTGCTGCGTGCCCACTTCGCCGAGGCCGCCGAGAGCCGTAGAAAG
>DASXIH010000333.1:0-5498 GCA_036498125.1 Thermoanaerobaculia bacterium | reverse complement strand
AATAAGGGTGTCATCTGTGACCCTCCTGGCACTCAGATACTGCGAAGCGTGTGCCTATTTTTGGAGCTATTTGATACGCACGAGCTCGACGTCGAACACCAGCATTCCGTGTGGTTTACCAGCCTCGTTCTTGTACGCGAGATTGCCCGGAATCCAGAGCCGCACCTTCTCCCCTTCGGTCATCATTTCGAGCGCCTCGGTCCACCCGGCGATGACCGCATCCAGCCGGAATTCGGCCGGCTCGCCGTGCACGATCGAGGTGTCGAACATGTGCCCGTCGGTCGTCCAGCCGGTGTAGTTGACCTGCACCGTGCTGCTCCGCCGCGGGTGCGCCGTTCCGCTGCCCGGCTGCAGGATCTTGTACGCGAGGCCCGACTTCGTCGTGACCGCATCGGCCGGCGGCGCGGCGACGTCGGCCGGGGTGGTAGGCGGCGGGACGATGTCGACCAACTCCCCTTCGACGACGAACGTCTCGCCTGCCGCGATCTTTCCGGCGCCGAGGTCGGACGAGATCCACGCACGCCGCCGCTCGCCCGGTGTCATCGCCGCGAACATCTGCCGCATGCCGGGAAGGAGCTTCGACATCTGCACGAATGCGGGCGTCGTCGTGCGCGTGTAGTCGACGACACCGCCGGTCGACGCCTTCCAGACCGCGTAGCGGACATGGACGAAGTCGTCGTCCGTCGGGTGCTGCGAGCCCGTTCCCGGCGTCAGCACCTTCATCGGGAGCGCCTCCGTCGACGGCGGCGTTTTCAGGTCCTCGGGCGCCGGCGGCGCCGTTTGCGCCATCGCCGGCAGGATTGCCGGCGCCACACAGAGCAGTGCGAGCAGGAGACGTTTCATTAGACTTCGCCGAACATGCGCCTGCTTCTCCTTTCTTCCGCGCAGTAGAATTCATTCGTGAGCGCGCAAACGAAAGCTCCGGAGAATCCGCGCATCGAAGTGGACCCGTCCACGATCCGCTATCTCCTCACCCTCACTCCGGAGGAGCGTGTCGTCCTCGCCGCCGCCGAGGCTCGCAACCTGCGTCTGTTCGACCTGGAGGTGGAGAAGTCGAAGGGACGCTGATGGCAAACGACCCGGTGCTGTCGTTCGATCCGCTCAGGATTCTCCGGCAACTCCGTGACGATGGAGTCGAGTTCGTGCTGATCGGCGGAATCGCCGGTCGTATCCACGGTTCCCCCACCGTGACGAACGACCTCGACATCTGCTACCGGCGGACGAAGGCCAATTGCGAACGGCTCGCAAAGACGCTCCGCGAGCTCGGCGCTCGATTACGCGATCTGCCAGCCGGCCTCCGAGCGCCAGTCGATGCCGGCACAATCTGGCAGGGACACAACTTCACGTTCATCACTGATGCTGGTTTCTTCGACTGTCTCGCTTCGCCGGAAGAAGGCGCACCGACGGGCTACGATGACCTTGCGCACAACGCTGCGACCCTCAGCATCGCCGGCGGGCCGGTTCTCGTCACTTCGCTGGAGGATCTGATCCGGATGAAGCAGGCCGCAGGGCGAGCGAAGGATCGGATCGAGGTTGAAGTGCTCAAGGCAGTCCTTGCAGCCTCTCGCGAATCGTAGACTTCGCTCACCATGCGCCTCCTTCTCCTTTCTTCCTCGAACGTTCACGGCCACGGCTTCCTCGATCATGCCGAGGCGGAGATCCGGGACCTCGGGGCGAAGCGGGTAGCGTTCGCGCCGTTCGCGCTGGCAAATCGCGACGGCTACACGGATCGCGTCCGGGAGCGGTTCGGGGCGATGGAGATCGACGTCATTCAGCTGAAGAGCGCGCGCGACCTCGACGCGGTCGAGGCCCTCTTCGTCGGCGGCGGGAATACGTTCCGGTTATTGAAGACGATGTACGAGCTCTCGCTTCTCGACCCGATCCGTCTCCGCGTCCGTTCCGGCGCGCTGGCGTACATCGGCTCGAGCGCCGGGACGAACATCGCGGCGCCGACCATCAGGACGACGAACGACATGCCGATCGTCGAGCCTCCTTCGTTCGACGCCCTCGGCCTAGTGCCGTTCCAGATCAATCCGCACTACCTCGATCCCGATCCCGCCTCGACGCACAAGGGCGAGACCCGGGAGGAGCGGATTCTTCAGTTTCATGAGGAGAACGCCACGCCCGTCATCGGCCTGCGGGAACCGACCATGCTGCGAATCGTCGATGCCGAGGTAACGCTCGTCGGCATGACAACCGCTCGGATTTTCCGCCCCGGCCAGCCGGCGGTGGAAGTCGAGCCTGGGCCGCTGACGTTTTCATGACACCCGATGCTGCCGCCGAGCACTGATTTCGAAGAAGCCGCCGTCGCGGAGAGCCGCGAGAAGGTGGAGGAGCCGCCGCTCTTCAAGGTTCTCCTCCACAACGACGACTACACCACGATGGAGTTCGTCGTGTGGGTGCTCGAGTCGATCTTCAACATGCCCGTCGACCAGGCCATCCAGGTGATGCTGAACGTTCACACGCAGGGCATCGGCGTGGCGGGCATTTACACGTATGAGATCGCAGAGATGAAGGTGAACAAGACGACCGATCTCGCACGTGAGAACGAATATCCCCTGCTGTGTACTATGGAGAAATCGTGATCGCGAAATCCCTACAGGCGGCGTTCGAGTTTGCCGTCGCCGAGGCAGTCAAACGGCATCACGAATACGTGACGCTCGAACACCTGCTGTTCGCGCTCCTGCACGACCGCGAGGCGATGATGGCCGTGCGCGCGTGCGGCGGCGACATCGAGGTGCTGAAGAAGCAGCTCGACGACTTTCTGAAGAAGACCTTCGAAGAGCTGCCGGAGGACTCGAACGTCCAGCCGGTGCTGACCGCGATGCTGCAGCGCGTGATCCAGTACGCGCAGCTGCACGCGCAGTCGTCGGGGCGCAAGGAAGTCGACACCGGGCAGATGCTCGCCGCGCTGTATCAGGCGGAGCGTTCCCAGGCGGTCTACCTCCTACGCTCGCAGGGCGTGAACAAGCTCGACGTGTTGCAGTTCCTCTCGCACGGCGTCGGCAAGAACACGCCGCAGCCTGCGTTCGTGCAGGCCGAGGAAGAGGAAGGATCGGCGGGAACGTCCGATCCGCTGAAGACCTACGCCGTCAATCTCAACGACAAGGCGAAGAACGGCGACATCGATCCTCTCATCGGCCGCGGGCCGGAGTTGGAGCGGACGATCCAGATCCTCTGCCGCAGGCGGAAGAACAACCCGCTGTTCGTCGGCGAGCCGGGCGTCGGCAAGACGGCGATCGCCGAGGGGCTCGCGCTCAAGATCACGAAGAACGAAGTGCCGGCCGTGCTCAAGGACGCCGAGGTGTGGTCGCTCGACATGGGCGCGGTGCTGGCGGGGACGAAATACCGCGGCGACTTCGAGCAGCGGCTCAAAGCGGTCATCGCGGCGCTGACGGAGCGGAGCGAGGCGATCCTCTTCATCGACGAAATTCACACCATCGTCGGCGCCGGCGCGGTCAGCGGCGGGACGATGGACGCGTCGAACATCCTCAAGCCCGCCATCGCGTCGGGCAAGCTGCGCTGCATCGGCTCGACGACCTACGCGGAGTACAAGGCATCGTTCGAGCGCGACCGTGCCCTCGCCCGCCGCTTCCAGAAGATCGAGATCGGCGAGCCGACGGTCGGCGAGACGGTCGAGATCCTGAAGGGACTCAAGAAGTTCTACGAGGAGCACCACGGCGTCACGTTCACCGACGCCGCGCTGCAGCTTGCCGCGGAGCTGTCGGCGAAGTTCATCCATGACCGGCATCTGCCCGATAAGGCGATCGACGTTCTCGACGAAGCCGGCGCCCGCGCCCGCATGCTGCGGACAACCGACAACCAGCAACCGGCAACCATCGGCGAAGACGAAGTCGAGCAGGTCGTCGCGCGCATGGCGAAGATCCCGCCGCGCACCGTCGCCCGCTCCGAAAAAGACCGCCTCGGCCAGCTCGAAGACGATCTCCGCAAGGTAATCTACGGGCAGGACCATGCGATCAAGCAGATCGTCAGCGCCATCAAGATCGCGCGCTCCGGCCTCGGCCACCCCGACAAGCCGGTCGGCTCGTTCCTATTCTCCGGTCCCACCGGCGTCGGCAAGACGGAGCTCGCGAAGCAGCTCGCGTCATCCCTCGGCGTGGAGTTCATCCGCTTCGACATGAGCGAGTACATGGAGCCGCACACGGTGTCGCGCCTCATCGGCGCGCCTCCGGGATACGTCGGCTTCGACCAGGGCGGCCTGCTCACGGACGCGGTCATCCGCACGCCGTACGCCGTGCTGGTGCTCGACGAGATCGAGAAGGCGCATCCGAACCTCTTCTCGATCCTGCTGCAGGTGATGGATCACGCCACGCTGACGGACAACAACGGCAAGAAGGCCGACTTCCGCAACGTGATCCTGATCATGACGACGAACGCCGGCGCGCGCGAGATGAGCGACAGCGGGATGGGCTTCTTCAACAACCCCGCGAGCGGCAAGGGCCGCGGCGTCATCGAACGGACGTTCGCTCCCGAGTTCCGCAACCGCCTCGACGCCTGGATCGCCTTCGAGGCGCTCTCCTTCGAGACGATCGAGAAGGTGGTCGACAAGTTCATCGCCGAGCTGCGCGCGCAGCTCGCGGCGAAGAACGTGACGCTGGAGCTGACGGAAGGCGGCCGCGCGTGGCTCGCGAAGCACGGCTACGACAAAGCGTTCGGCGCCCGCCCGATGGCGCGGCTCATCCAGTCGAAGCTGAAGGAGCCGCTCGTCGACGCGATCCTCTTCGGATCGCTGCAGGACGGCGGGAACGTCAGCGTCGATGCGGCGGACGACGAGTTGAAGCTGCGGTTCTAGTGGAATCGCGTTTCCCTAACCCCCGCTTCGCGCGCGGCGACGTCGTCGCGTTCGGCGAGGATCTGCGGGTGGAGACGCTCCGCGACGCGTACCGTCACGGCATCTTTCCGTGGCCGCACGAAGGGATGCCGCTGCCGTGGTTCTCGCCGAAACTCCGGACGGTCATCCTCTTCGACGAGCTGCATGTCGGGCGGACTTTGCGGAAGGCGCAGAAGCGCGCGGAGCTCGCGTTCACGATCGACCGCGCGTTCGCCGACGTGATCCGTGAGTGCGCGTCGACGCCGCGTCCCGACCAGGACGGCACATGGATCGAGCCGCACATCATCGAGGCGTATACGCGGTTCCATGCGGCGGGCGACGCGCATAGCGTCGAGGTCTGGAACGGCGACCGGCTCGCCGGCGGACTTTACGGGATCGACTCCGGCGGCGTGTTCACCGGCGAGTCGATGTTCCATCGCGAGCCCGACGCCTCGAAACTCGCGCTGCTCTTCCTCATCGAACACCTCCGCTCCCGCGGCGCCACCTGGCTCGACTGCCAGGTGATGACGCCGCACATGGAAGCGATCGGCGCCCGCGAGATCACCCGCGCGCGCTTCCTCGACATGCTCGCCGCCGCCCAGGAGCAGCGGCTGCAGCTCTTCTGACGGCGCAGACAAGAATGTCTGCGCTCCACGCCAGCGCCTAT
>DASXIH010000332.1:0-7289 GCA_036498125.1 Thermoanaerobaculia bacterium | reverse complement strand
GGGTGGCGGGGTAGGGCGGTGGCCCGCGAGCCGCTACCTGCCACCCGTCACCCGTTAGCTCACATCAACGTACACAGTTTTCCATTCCGTATAGTTATCCAGCACCTGCATGCCCAGTTCGCGTCCGAGGCCGGAGTGTTTCACGCCGCCGAAGGGGGCTTCGAGGTGGACGCTGGAGCCGGAGTTGATCGAGAGATTGCCGGTCTCGATGGCGCGCGCGACGCGCATGGCGCGGCCGATGTCGCGGGTCCAGATCGAGCCGGAGAGGCCGTACATGCTGTCGTTCGCGATCGCGACCGCCTCCGCCTCGTCGCGGAACGGCATCAGCGTGACGACCGGACCGAAGATCTCTTCGCGTGCGATCCGCATTTTGGCCGTGACGTCCGTGAAGACGGCCGGCGAGAGAAAGCATTGCTCGCCGCCGCTGCCGCCGGTAGCGAGCGTCGCCCCTTCCGACTTGCCGCTCTCGATGTACGAGAGAACGCGGTTGCGATGCGCAGCCGTGACGAGCGGACCCATTTCCGTCCCTTCGTCGAGCGGATCGCCGACTTTCACCTTTTCGAACGCGTCGACCACCGCCTGCGAAAAGCGGTCGTAGATCGACTGCTGCACCAGGATGCGGGAGCGCGCGCAGCAATCCTGGCCGGCATTGCCGAGGGCCGAGGAGACCGCGGAGGCGACGGCGCGGGTGAAATCGCAGTCGTCGAAGATGACATTCGCCGACTTGCCGCCGAGCTCGAGGCTCACGCGCTTGATGTCGTCCGCCGCGTGATGCATCACCTGCTTGCCGACTTCCGTCGAGCCGGTGAACGCGAGCTTGCGCACGAGCGGATGCGTCGTCAGCGCGGTGCCCGCGACCGAGCCGGGGCCGGTGATGACGTTGAAGACCCCCTCGGGAATGCCTGCTTCGAGCGCGAGCTCGGCGAGGCGGAGCGCCGTCATCGGCGTCTGCTCGGCGGGTTTGAGAACGACGGTGTTCCCCATCGCGAGGGCGGGCGCGGTTTTCCAGGAAGTGATCGCGATCGGGAAGTTCCACGGCACGATGATTCCGCAGACGCCGACCGGTTCGCGGAACGTCATCAGCACGCCGCTCGCCGCGCCGGGGATCGTCTGGCCGGCGATCTTGTTCGTCGTGCCGGCGTAGAACTCGAAGCAGTCGGCGGCGAGATCGGTCTCGTCGCGCGACTCGCGGATCGGTTTTCGACGTTGCGCGACTCGAGGTTTGCCAGCTCGTCGCGGTGCTCGCGAATGAGCTCCGCGAGACGCAGTAGCACCCGGCCGCGGACGCGGGTATTCATCGATCGCCAGGCGCCGGAGCGGAATTCGCGATCGGCGGCGCTGACGACGCGATCGACGTCCGTCTCGTTTGCCTGGGGGATCGACGCGAGCCGTTTTCCCGTCGCCGGCTCGATCACGTCGAAGTTGGACACGCCGCCCATTCTGCAAGAAGCGGGCGCAGGCGACGTGAGCTGCGCCACGGCTTTCCGCTCGCGAACGACATAAACCATTGGCCCCAGGAGGAAACCCGAATGAAAGGGTCTGTTGTATTTCTTTGTCTGATGATTGCTGCCGCTCCGGCTGTATTCGGCCAGGCGTTGACCGTGGGCGTCGACGTCGGGTCGCCGAACTCCAGCGACACGGCGATTGCCGCCACCCGCACCGACATCTCGCTCGACAATCCCGCCACGGCGACGGGCACCATCACCTCGGTGAAGGTGTACTGGTCCAGCGCCCCCTGCGCCAATGCATTCAAGATCAAGTTCTTCCGGCGCGTCGGTGACAACCTCACGCTGGTTGCCGAGCGCGGGCCGTTCTCGAGCACCGGGTCGTCGAATACGATCGCGATGACTCCGGCGGTCGCCGTACTGCAGGGCGACCTGATCGGCGTTGCTCGCGTGGCGGATTGCGGCAACCCGGGCACGCTCTTCGGCATCGTCGATGCCGGGTATCTCGTCTACGCGGGAGACGTCACGGGGACCGTGGCCGTCGCGGACGGGACGAGAGCCGGCTCCCCGATCTCGCTCTCCGGCTCCGGGACCGCAACGGAGTCATTGGCGGCCGTGCTGCCGGCGGTCGGATCGGTGACCGGAACGTTCGGATCGAGCTTCAAGACGTCGCTGCAGCTTCTCAATCCCGGACCGGGCGTGACCGCCATGTCGGGACGGCTCGTCTTTCACAAGGCTGGCGTCGCCGGCGCGTCCACCGACACGTCGCTTCCGTACTCGATCCCGGGAGGACAGGCGTTGACGCTTCCCGACCTCGGTGCGGCGATGGGAGTCACCGGCCTCGGCTCGCTCGACATGATCATCCCCTCCGGCGGAGGCAAGCCGCAGATCGTTGCGCGCGTCTATAACGATGCGGGCACGTCCGGTACCGCCGGTTTCTTCGAGGATCCGATCCTTCCTGCCGACGCCAATGGCCGCATTGTGTCGATGGGAGCGACCGCGTTCATGCTGGCGCCCGTCGATCCGGCGCGGACGCGTCTCAATATCGGCGTGCGAACGCTTTATTCGGGCGCACTCATCACGGCACAATTGCTCGACAACGCCGGCCATGTGCTGGCAAGCGCGTCGAAGCATTACTCCGCGAACTATTTCGAGCAGGTCGACGCAACAGGGTTTTTCGGCGGTGTGCCGGTCGGTGCGAGCCAGATCATCAAGATCAGCGTCAGCGACGGAAGCGCGATCATTTACGGCTCGACGACGGACAATGTGACCAACGATCCTTCAGTACAGTACGCAATAGTCGCGTTCGCCATTCTATGACGCTATAGCATTTTTCTCCTGGCGGGCCTACATTAGGTCCGTCAGGAGGGAATCCGATGAAACTCCGCGCATCAGCGGCTTTACTCGCATCCTTACTCGTGGCGCCATTCGTCTTCGCGGCGGATACGCCGATGACGATCGGCAGCGATCCCGGTTCGCCGAACGGCACCGACATCACGACGGACGCGATTCGCACCGACATCTCGCTCGATCCGGCCACCGCGGATGGTGTGATCACCTCAGTGAAGGTCTACTGGTCGGGCGCCCAGTGCTCGAACGCCTTCTCGCTCACGTTCTTCCGGCGCGTCGGCGACATGCTGGTCCCGAAGTCGGGACGCGGACCCTTCTCCGTCACCTCGAACGTGATGACGGTCCAGCTGACGCCGCCCGTCAGCGTCGCGCAGGGTGACCTCATCGGCATCACGCGCCTCGCCGACTGTGGCGGCCCGAGTACGTCGATCGGCGTCCCCACCGCGGGATACATTTCGTACTACGGAGCGGTGACGACGAACACGACGGTCATCGACGGACAGCGCGTGAATGCCGCTCTTGCGATCTTCGCCTCCGCGCCTGCCACCAATTTGACCGCCGAGGTGCTTCCGGCCATAGGGGCAGTGAGGGGAGTCGCCGGATCGAGCTTCAAGACGTCGTTACAGCTTCTCAATCCGACCTCCAGTCTGATGACGGGATGGCTCACGTTCAATCCCCACGGAATCCCGCAAGGTCCTACCAGTTTCGGCTCCGGCTATGGATTCTCCATTCCTGCCGGCCAGCAGCTCACGATCGACCCATCGGTCGTCTTCGTCGGCGGCGCGGATGGCCAGCTCGGTCTCGGCAGCCTCGACGTGCAGGTCCCGGCAGGGCAGGCCAGGCCGCAGGTCATCGCCCGCGTCTATAACGACGCCGGCGCGGAGGGCACGGCCGGTTTCTATGAAGAGCCGGTTGCGCTTGGCGATACCGGCCCGGGCGGCCGCGTCATCTCGGCGGGCTCCAGCGGTTTCATGGTGACGCCGGTCGATGTGAAGCGGACGCGCTTCAACATCGGCGTGCGCTCATTCTTCTCCGGCGCGGATTTGACTGCACAAGTCCTCGACAATGCCGGCCACGTGCTGGCGACGACGACGAGGCATTACCCGGCCAACTATTACGAGCAGCTCGACGCGACCTCCTTCTTTGAAGGCGTCCCGGTCGGCGCGAGTAAGACGATCAAGATCACCGTCACCGACGGCAGCGCCGTCGTCTATGGCGCGACCACCGACAACGTCACGAACGATCCGTCGGTGCAGTACGCCCTCGTGGCACCGGCGGCCCAGTAACTCTCAATCGGGAGCCGGCAACTCGCTTGCCGGCTCTCCGCCCGCCAGCGTGTGCCACGCGATCGCAGCGAGCACGACACCCGCTCCTGCGATCGCGAATGGCGAGGGACGCTCCCCGAGGAACAGCAGAACCCAGATCGGATTCGAGATTGGTTCGAGCATGCCGGTGAGCGATGCCTGGGTCGCCGTCACGTACTTCAGGCCCTTCACGAAGAGGGTGTACGCGAGGGCGATCTGGAACAGCCCGAGGAAGAGCAGAACGCCGAACGACTTCGGCGTGAGCGCGAGTTGATCGTGCACCGCGGGCAGGAGCACGACGGCGAGCGCGAGGTTCCCCCACGTGATCGCGCTCTGGCCGGCGTCACGTTCGCGGCGTAGCGCCAGGATCAGCGCGGCGAAGAAGACGCTGGAGAGGAGCGCCATGCCGTTGCCGGCCATGCCGCGCGCTTCGAACCGGCCGATGAAGAAGAGCGCCATGCCGCCGACCGCGACCCCGATCGCGACGACGTCGCGCGTGCGCATCGGCTCGCGGACGACCAGGGGCGAGAGCAGCAGCACCCAGACGACGCCGGCGTACTGCAGGAAGATCGCGTTCGCGGCGGTGGTCCACTTCGTCGCGACGACGAAGGTCGTGAGGCAGCCGCAGTAGCTGATGATTGCAATCGCGAACGTCGCCGGCGAGCTCCAACGCCGCCGCCAGACGTTCCTGCCGAGGAGTGCGAAGAGGCCGAGCGCCGCGAAGAGTGAACGATAGAAGGTCACCTTCAGCGGCGGATCGGCGATCGCCTTGATTCCAATCCCACCCGTCGACCACAGCAGCGCTGCGCAGGCGACGTACAGAATGCCCTTTTGCCGGTCGGTCAAACGGGCGGGATTGTACGTGGGGGGCTAGTTTGCGAAGTAAGAGTTCCTCTCCGCGCGGCCGAATAGCTCGCTCTCCGGCGTCTTGCCGCAAGGGAGCGGGTCTTCGGGTGGCGGGACGAGGAAGGCGCACTCGCGCACGACCTCGGCCATGGTGTCGATCTCGATCGGTTTGTTCAGTACGGCGACGACCGCCATCGGATCGATCACCGCCTGCTTCTTCGGATCGCGGACCGCGATGACGAAGGAGGTCGCGTCCGGACGTTTTGCTTTGAACTCGCTCAGGAACCTTTCGGCCGAGCTATGGGGAAGATCCATGTCAATGATGATCAGCGCGTAGTCGCACTCGAACACGTGCGCCAGCGCCTCGTCGATCGTCGACGCGGTGTCGACGTTCAACGGCTGGTGACGCAGGATCGTGAAGAGCATGACGCGGACCGCGTCGTTGTCTTCGACGATGAGGACTCTCGGTTGGTCTTTCTTCATGACATGGAATATCTCAAGAGATGTGCCATGGAGACTCAGCAGTTAAGGTTTGTTTTCAGTTGACGGGCGGGTCGATTTCGCAGCCGCCCACCTCGCTGTCGGCGGGGGGACAGTCGTCGAGCTGGTTCCGTCCCGCGATGGTGGTGAGCGCGGCGGAGATGCTGTCGACGATCATCTCGACGTCGAACGGCTTCCGGATCGTGCCGGCGACGAGGTCGGCGCTGAGGTTGTGCGGCTCGGCGCCGGCGGTGAGGACGATGATCAGGGGCCGGTCTTCCCGCCGCCGCTTCGCGAAGGCGTTCAGCACTTCGTAGCCGTTGACCTGCGGCATCATCAGATCGAGGAGGACGACGGCATAACGGCAGCTCTCGCACCGCGCAAGCGCCTCGGCGCCGTTTCGGGCGCTGTCGACGGGAAGGCCGCGGCGACGCAGGATGGTGCACAACAACGCGCGGATCGCGTCGTCATCGTCCACCACGAGCACACGTTTCTCGATGGCCATCTCCTCCTCGGGGTTATCTGAAGCAATCCTCACGCCCGTAGGCGCACAGGAATCAGTGCATTACGCCCGCGTCTCCGCCCGATCGCGATTCTCCGGCTGCAGCGTTTTGCCGGACTGCATGGCGCCGAGGGAGTTCACGATCTCGGAGTTGAAGGCGGGGAGATCGTCCGGTTTGCGGCTGCTCACCCAGTTGCCGTCGCGGACGCACTGCTCGTCCTTCCAGTTCGCGCCGGCATTGCGCATGTCGAGCTCCAGCGTCGGCCACGTCGTGATCGTGTGCCCTTTCACGAGCCCGGAATTGATGAGGATCCAGCCGCCGTGACAGATGACGAAGATCGGCTTTCCCGCGCGGTCGATCTCCTGCAGGAACTGCTGCCCCTTCTTTTCAACGCGCATTGCATCCCCATTGATGACGCCGCCGGGTAGTAGCACCGCGTCGAAGTCGTTCGCGTCCGCTTTCGACAGTGACAGCTCGACGTTGAGCTTGTCCGCTTTGTCGTGATGCTTGAATCCCTGGATCTCTCCGTCTTTTGGCGAGACCAGCACGCACTTCGCCCCCGCCTTCTCGAGCGCCTCTCGCGGACTGGTGAGCTCGATCTGCTCCACACCGTCCGTCGCGAGAATTGCCACACGTCTTCCCTTGAGGTCCTGAGCCATGGTGTTGCCTCCTTTTCAAGGCGGAAGGTTGCAACAACCGGGCACTCGGCTGTTACCCTTTTGGCGTGCCGAAGAGACCGCAATGGACGGCGCGCGAACGGCGAATCCTCGCAGCGCTGAAGACGCCGGCGCACATCCAGCGGTACCTCGATGAACTGGAGTACGACACGGCGGACGGCGCCGCGTCGCCGCGCGTCGTGATGCGGACCGGCAAGGCGCACTGTTATGGCGGCGTGCTCTTCGCCTGCGCGGCGCTGCGCGAGCTCGGCTATCGGCCGCAAATGATGTTCATCGATGCGGCGAGCGACGACGGGCACTGCATCGCGCTGTATCAGATCGGCGACGCGTGGGGCTCGGTCGCGAAGTCGAACTTCACGACGATCCGTTCCCGGGAGCCGGTCTATTCATACCTCGCCCTCGGCCTCAGTTACTTCGAAGGCTTCTTCAATTCCTGGGGAAAGCGGACGATGCGCTCGTTCACGGTGCCGGTCGACCTGGAGCAGTTCGAGCCGCGCGGCTGGCGCTTCGCCGAGGACAAGCTGAAGTACATCGACCGCGCGATCGACAACGCGCCGCTCGCGTGGAAGCTCGCTCGCCGCGACATCGCGCGTATCAGCACAGCGTGCGATACGCTCGTCCGCGCCGGCCTCCTCGGCGCCAATCCGGATGGGCTCTGGAGGCCGGGCAAATGAGGTGGCGGAT
>DASXIH010000331.1:0-9372 GCA_036498125.1 Thermoanaerobaculia bacterium | reverse complement strand
TCCGGCCCCACGGCATCCGCGTAATGTTGAAGTTTTGGGCCCGCGCAAGCGGGCCCAATTCATTTTCGAAGTTCAGTCAGGAACCGATCCACAGGCATGTTGTCGTGCACGTGAGACACTTCAGCCGCGCCCACCGCTCGTATTATTGAACCGGCGATTTCAAAAGCCCCGTTGTCCTCTCCCACGAGGCTATACGACTTGAAGAATCGATACGGAGCCAAAAAGACGACGTATTCACGTCCGGCGACAAGGGCTGTCTGCTCTGCGACGCGGATGCTATAGCGCTCGGTCTCGACCGATCCCGCCGTCTGGTAAAACTCAATTGTTCGCGGCTGTCCGTCACCCTTATACAGAGCGATGACAGCAGCGGCGTGCCTCGTACGCATAGTCGGACCGAGGTTTCCGCGGTCAATGACAACCGGCGAGCTTTCGGTGATTCGAACGCGCGCAACGATCGCAGACCTCTCGAATAACCGGTGCAGATTGCTCGGAACAACTGTCAAGACCTCGGCGACATAGCTGGGTTTGGCCGGCTGCAGAGAGGGCGAGGGTTGCCCGAGAGCCGCTATCGTGGATATTGCGATAAAAAGGCCGAGTTGCGGCGCAGCCATACGGGATCGGCGAAAGAGCTGGTCATCGTACGGCGGCATCTTCGTCTTCCAGAGTCTCCATGACGAAATCGGATATCTGTTCGGGCCGCAGGAGCCGAGGAGACTGAATCCTGGAGGGCGGCAGATCTTTGACGGCTGGGACGACGACGTATACCGTCGCGTGCTCCGGAAGTTTCACGGTCTCGGGCAGTTTGACTTCGCCACGCTCGACGGTTGCCTCGTAGGTGACGACCTTCATGGAATCCAGCTTATCACCGGCCCAGACGAGGGCGTCCCCGTCTCCGGCGGAGAGGAATCCCCTTCATTCACACCTTCTCGGCAACTCCGGCGGCTCGGGATGACAGGCAGTCGAGAAGCGGTATGCTGACCGGAGCTGGACATCGCAAGGCAACTTCGTTCGCGCACGTTCGTGCTTTGGGCTGCGCTGGTCGTGCATTTCTACGGCACGGTGAACGGTGGTTTTGCGTTCGGCACGGCGGTGAACTTCTATCGCGGCTTTCCCCACACGACCGCGTTGGGCGTCATCAAGGCGGTCGTCCTCGTATTCGGCTTCTTCTCCATCCTGATCTTCTGGATCTCGTTCATCGCGCGTAGTTCGCAGCCGGTCGCGACGTCGTGGAAAGTCCTGATGATCGCGTCGGTCGTGAACAACGTCATGGTCTTCATCCTCATGCCGGTCCTCGGTCAGAACGCGGGCTACTGGTTCTGGTTGATGGGGTTCGTGATCGCCGCATGGGCGCTGCTGTTTCTTCAGCCCGAGCAGCCGGTCAGCACGGAGCCTGTTCCGGTGTTCTTGTGGCTGTGGACCGGCTGCATGTTGTTTTGGACCGGGGTGATGGTCGTGAACTATTCGGCTCCGGCGCGGCCGGCGGTAAGCGGCGTACGCGACGGCGTCGCTCTGACGAGCTACGTCACCGACGGCGCCGGACTTCTTCAAGCAGGCGAGAAAGCGGCACTCGTCAACGTGCTGAAGAATTTCGATGAGCGGACGAGCGATCAGATAGCCGTCGCGATCTACCGGCGTTGTCCTTCGCCGTCGATCGAGGACTTCACGATCCGCACCGCGGAAGCGTCGAGGCTCGGGCGTAAGGGAGTGGACAACGGGGCGGTGCTGTTCGTGTTCCTCGCCGAGCGCGTGGCGCGCATCGAAGTCGGATACGGGCTGGAGGGGGCGTTGACCGACGCCACGGCGCGCCGGATTCTCGACACGCAGCTCACGCCGCAATTCGCGCACGGCGCCTATTACGAAGGCATCGGCGCGACGCTCACGGCGATGTGCGATGCCGTGGCGCGCGAGTACGGTACGGCGCACAAACGCAGTTTCCTCGCAATGCTCTGGCCGCAGCTCGAGGTCGCCGTGGCGAAGACGGTCCGCAATGCGTGGCCTTTGATCCGCGACTCCCCGCTCCAGGCGCGCATCGCCCTGTCGTTTTGGGGCGTGCTCCTCGGCATGGGCGTGTGGAGCGGCATCGAGAACGCTGCCCGCATCGGATGGGACACCATCCTCGGATTCTCGAATCTGGTGCGAAGACGACCCTTCCGCCACGCGATGAAGCCGTTCGAGCTCGGATCGATTGTCGACACCGTGAAGCTCGCGGTGTTCGTGGCCTGCATCGCGGGCGGGTACGTCATCGTCGTCGGAGGAGGCTCATTCGGCGGCGCGGGCGCGTTGGTGCATTGGATCGCCGGTGCGTGATCATGCGCATCACCGAGATCTTCCACTCCATCCAGGGTGAATCGACCCACGCGGGGCGGCCGTGCGTGTTCGTGCGGTTGACCGGCTGCAACCTGCGCTGCCGGTGGTGCGACTCGGAGTACACGTTCACGGGTGGGGAGAAGATGTCGCTCGACGATGTGGTCGCGCGGGTCGAAACCTACGGGACGAAGCTGGTCGAGATCACGGGTGGGGAGCCGCTGGCGCAGAGCGAGGCATTCGACCTCATCACGCGGCTGTGCGACGGCGGGTACGAAGTGCTGATCGAGACGTCGGGATCGATCGACATCACGCCGGTCGACGAGCGGGCGAAACTGATCATCGACGTGAAGGCGCCGGGGAGCGGGGAGTCGGACAAGAACCGCTGGGCGAATTTCGATCAGCTGCGGGCGCATGACGAGATCAAGTTCGTCCTCGCGGACCGCAACGACTACGATTGGGCGCGGCGCGTCATCGCAGAGCGGCGACTCGACCGGTGGACGATCCTCTTCTCGCCCGTCTGGGGAGAACTGGAGCTGAAGCCGCTCGCCGAGTGGATGCTCGCGGACGGCGTGCCGGCGCGGTTGCAGACGCAACTGCACAAACACATCTGGGGGGCGGACGTACACGGGGTTTAAAACTTTATGCTTGCGGCGCGCAGCGACGCGAGCATCTGGCGCCCACAGGCGCGGCGCGAGTGGGCGCCAGATCCTCGCGCCGCTGCGCGGCGCAAGGATAAATTAAGAAGATGACGAAACTCGACCACATCGGCATAGCGGTGAAGTCGCTCGACGCGGCGCGCATCTACGAATCGCTCGGCCTCCGCGTCGAGCACGTTGAGACGGTGGAGACGCAGAAGGTGAAGACGGCGTTCCTCTCCGTCGGTGACGCGAACCTGGAACTGCTGGAGCCGTCGTCGGCCGACTCGCCGATTGCGAAGTTCATCGAGAAGCGCGGCGAGGGGATTCACCACCTCTGCTTCCGCGTCGATGACATCGAGTCGCATCTGGCGCGGCTCAAGGTCGAGGGGTACAGGCTGGTGAATGACGCGCCGGTGCCGGGGGCTCATGGGTGCCGGGTGGCGTTTCTGCATCCGTCCGCCGGCAACGGCGTGCTGATCGAGCTGAGCGAGAAGATCAAGTGATGGAAGGCTTCGAGCCGCGGTCGCTCGTGATCGTGAATCTCGTGAATCCGAAGGAGAAGTTCTTCGGCGTGCTCGGGTCGCTCTCCGCGGCGGGGATCACGATCCGCGCGGTGAACCTCGACTCGTTCGAGGACTGGATCCGGCAGCTCGCGGGCGACGAAGCGCCCGACCTCGACCTGATGACGATGTTCTTTCCGCTCTTCCGCGTCGAGCGGGTCTTTCTCGACGAGCCGACCGGCGCGATCCGGTCGTATGCGCAGCGGTTCGAGGACGTCGTCGGCCAGCCGATCCTGGAGTATCTCGGGGTCTGAGCCCAACGATTTCCGCAAGCGCTCCGTAGTATTGTTCCGTTATGAACAAAGTCTCACGTCTGCTGCTCGTTCTGCTTCTCGTCAGCCTTGCGGCGTTCGTCGCGTGCAAGGGCGAAAAGGAAGAAGAGCAGGAACAATTCACCTTCGTCGTCTATCCGGGCGCGCGGTATCTGCCGCACCTGACGGACCTCATCAAGCAGGCGGACAAGGTGATCAAGCCGAACGATCCGGAAGCGCCGAAGGTGGCGATCTACGACACCGACGCGTCGGTCGACGACGTCGCGAATTTCTACGTGAAGGCGTACGGCTACGGCTCGATCGCGCCGGATGCCACGAACAACCTGAGCGCCGCGAAGCCGCCGGCGTACCGCCGCACGGGCGACCTCCTCGCCGATCAGAAGGCAGCCGAACCGCTCTTCCCGAAGCTGAACCTGCACCCGGACCTCTCGAAGGCGAGCGGGAGCTACAACGCGGTCGAGATCGCGCCGAAGACGACGCGTCCGCGCGTGACGATCCAACGTCCGTATTTCGATCTGACGACGTCGCAGCAGGTGAACCGGACGCTGATCCTGATGTCGCGCTGACGTCATGCGCGCGCTCATCGCGGGCCTCGGCCTGATCGGCGGCTCGATCGGCATGGCGTTGCGCGCGCGCGGCTGGCGGATCGCGTATCGCGATCCGCACGTTTCGCTCGATGAGGCGCGGCGCGCCGGTGCGGCGGATGACGAAGACGGCGCCGCTGCCGATCTCGTTGTCCTAGCCACGAATGTCGACGTGGCGATCGAGCTGCTGAAGGAGATCGACGCGCCGCTCATCACCTCGGTTTGCAGTGTCATGCAGCCGCTGCGCGCCGCCGCCGGGACGAAGAACTTCGTCGCAGGACATCCGCTCGCCGGCTCGCATGAACGCGGCCTCGGCGCCGCGCGCGCGGAGCTGTTCGAGGGGAAGCGGTGGTTCCTGGAGTCGCGCAGCTACGAGGTCGAGGAGATGATCCGCGACTGCGGCGCGATCGGCGAGGTCGTCGATCCGCGGGAGCACGACGCCGCCGTCGCGCTGACGTCGCACCTCCCGCAGCTGCTGTCGACGGCGCTCGCGGCGTATGCGGAACGGAGCGGCATCGACGTGCGGTTCGCGGGCACCGGGCTGCGCACGTTCCTTCGCCTCGCCGCCAGCGATGCCACGGTGTGGAAGCCGGTGATCGACGGCAACCGCGAGGCGATCGACCAGCATCTCGCCGCCGTCGTCGAGATCGCGCAGTCGATCGACGAGCAAGCGTTCGACGACGCGCAGCAGTTCGTGAACAAGCTGTCCTGAGCTCGCTGCTATCATCGCGCGCCCGTGAACCCAACGTGGATCTATGTCGCCGTCGTGTACGCGGTCGCCGTCTACCTGACGCGGCGGGCGCGGATCGACCTGCCGTGGCGCGTGTCCGCGTTGTTCTACGTCCTGGTCCTCTTCTTCATGTGGAAGGCGATGACGGGGCCGTACGTCAACTTCCCCGCCGACTTCGTGCAGGCGCTGCCGCCGTGGGCGCAGCTGAACCGGCACGTCGTCCGGACCGGCAACGGCGAGCTGAACGACCTGCCGATGCAGATCCTGCCGTGGACGGTCCAGGTGCGCGACGCGTGGCGCTCGTTCCACATCCCGCTCTGGAACGCGCTCTCCGGCGCGGGGTATCCGCTGCTGGCGAACGGCCAGAGCTCCGCGCTCTCGTTCATCCGCATTCTGACGCTCCCGCTCTCGCTCGGCCACGCGATGACCGCGGAAGCGGCGTTCAAGCTCCTCACCGCGATGTCGTTCACGTTCCTCTACTGCCGCAGGCGCGCCTGGAGCGAGCTCGCCAGCGCCACGGGCGCTGTTTCCTTCGGCTTCTGCGCGTTCCTCGTCGTCTGGCTGCACTTCCCGCTCGTCACGGTCGCCTGCTTCGTGCCGGCGATGCTCTACGCGGTCGACCTGCTCGCGGAGCGGATCACATACGGCCGCTTCGTCTTCGGCGCATTGCTCTGGACCGCGATCATCTTCGGCGGCCACCCTGAAACGGCGTCGCACATCTTCTTCATCGCGCTGCTCTACGTGATCTGGCTGCTGGTCTGCGGCGCGGTTCAGAAGCCGGTGAAATTCATCGCCACCCTCGGCGCCGTGATGGTGGTGGCCGCGGCGCTTTCGTCGCCGTTCCTGGTGCCGGTCGCGGAAGCGATCACGAAGTCGAAGCGCTATCAGTTCCTCCAGGCGTGGCAGACGGTGGATGGGAACAGCAACACCCTTCCGTTCGTGATCTCGCTGTTCGAGCCGCACTTCTTCGGCGATGTCCCGGTCGAGGCGCCATGGGGACCGGAGCACGCCGAAACGATCACGGCGTTTGCCGGACTCCTCGGCGTCGCCGGCTGGTTCGCCCTTCTCATCGACGCCATCGCGCGGCGCCGCTTCCGGACGCGCGAGTTCTTCTTCGTCCTCCTGACACCGATCCTCCTCGGGATCGTCCTCGACTGGCCGATCATCGGGACCGTCTTCCACCGCGTCTTCGCGCTCGCCGCAAACGGCCGAATGCGGTTGCTGATCGCGTTCGTCTTCGCGATCCAGGCGGCGGCGCTGGTCGATCTGATCGAACAGGGACGTCGTCTCGCGGTCGCGATCGGCCTCGCATTCGTCGCTGCGGGCCTCGTCTGGCTCCTGCAGCCGATGCACTTCGACACCGAGTGGCACCGGCCGAGCGCTTTCGCGGCCGTGATGCCGAGCATCATCGTGGTCGTCATCGCCGCGCTGGTCTTGCTCGTTCCCCGGCGCCTGCAAACGTGGGCGCTGATGGTGCTGCTCGTCGCGGTGACGAATGAAGTGTGGTGCACGGGGATCGACTGGAACACGCCGGTGCACCAGCGCTCCATTTACCCGACGACGCCGATCATCGCGAAGATGGAAGCGCTTCGCGACGCGGCGCCGAAGCAGCCGTTCCGCTTCGTCGGCATCGGCACGACCCTTTTCCCGAATACGAATGCGGTCTTCGGCCTTCCCGACGTCCGCGTGCACGATCCGATGGCGAGCGGGCGCTACATCGGATTCCTTCGCAACGTCACGAAGGGCTACAACCCCGGCGACTACTTCGCGCAGTGGACCGATGCCGACACGACGATGCTCGACTTCCTCGGCGTGCGCTACGTCCTGACGCTGCCGAAGGCGCAGCTGGATCCCGGCCGCTACAAGGTCGTCTACGACGCGAAGGACGGCATGCTCTTCGAGAACCGGCAATGGCGGCCGCGCTTCTTTCCGATGTGGGCGATCTACCTCGACTTCAAGGGCGACGCCTTCATCCATCACCTCCTCAACATCAACGACTGGTCGCGCGAGGCGGTGCTGCGACGGCTCCCGGTCGAGAACGATCAGGAGCGGCAGGATCTGCTCGCGCCGCGGCCGGCGAACGCGCCGATGGCGAAGGTCGAGATCGTCCGCGCCACCGACACCGACTACACGCTGCGCATCGACGCGCCGCGCTACACGCTCATCACGAGCAGCATCCCGTTCTGGCCCGGCTGGAAGGCGACGCAGAACGGGCGGAAGCTCGAGCCGCTCCAGGTCGACCACACGTTCTTCGGATTCGTCGTGCGGCCGGGGGTCACCGAAGTCCGGGTCTGGTACGCGCCGGCAACGTTCTGGGTCAGCGTGTGGTTGTCGCTGCTGACACTCGCGGCAATCGTCGCGCTTTCGCGAGAATCGCTGCGATCGCGGCTAGGAACACGGCTGCGAATGGGATGAGCGACCGCGCGTCGCCCGCGCCGAACAACAGCTCGCCGAGGTTGAAGGAAGACCATTCGGATTCGAGACTGTCGGGCGGGTGGCGCTGAAAGACGGTCGCCTCGTCGTGCGCGAGACGGTTCACGGACGTGTGGCCGGTGAACGTCTGAGCGCTCCACGGTGCGGTGATCGGTACGTCGGGCGAGAAATGGCCGCGCACGAGCAGCGGGAGGATGTACTGCGTCAGCGGACGCGGAATCGTCCCTGACGGCTGGGGATCGACGGCGGTCGCGGCGAAGTTGATCCCGAACGAGAGGACCGCGAGCACCACGAGAAGCTTGCGCCAGCGAACGGTCATCAGCGCGAGTCCGAGGAGTGGAATCAGTGGGACGAGATAGCGCGCGCCGAGGGCGAAGCCGGCCTCCCAGTTGATGAAGCAGAGATTCACGGCGAAGAAGAAGAGCGAGATCGCGAGGGCGACCGGTTCGCGGAACAGACCAACGAGTGCTAGCAACAGAACCGGAGCAAAGAAGAACAGTCCGCGGTAGGGCGAGATCGTGATGCCGAAGAATGCGTCGAGCGTCGGCGCTCCGAAGAGAGCTCCCTTCTGGAGAAAGCGCGGATCGGTCTTCGCGACCGCGTTCGTGAAGAAGCCGCCGAAGCAGACGTACTGATACCAGGCGAGGCCGAAGAGCGGCGGGAGGGCGCCGGCGACGAAGGACGTGAGCGACCGGCGGCCGCGCGCGATTGCGATGATCGCCGCGGCCGGCGCGCAGAGGTAGTTCATCCCTGCCGCCAACGCCGCGGCGCATCCGGCAAGCCACGGTCGGCGCGACGTCAAGGCGATCAGCATCAGCGAGCCGCTCGGCACCGCGACCATCAGCAGGGTCGCGTATGGAAGGAGCTCGGTTGCAAAGGCGATGGTGAGGGCGACCGTTGCCGCCCAGAGCGGGTCGATGCCGCGCTCGCGCGCGACGCGGTAGAGGATCGCCGGGATCAGCGCGAAGAAAATCCCGCAGGTGAAGAGCGTGCAGAGGTACGCCGCGACCGCGAGACTCGGGACGCCGAGGGCGTGCACGACCGCGTAGGGGATCGCGGCGAGAAACGAGAGTGCGGGCGCCTTGTTCGCGTAGACGTGGCCATTCGCGTAGGAGACGTCGCCGGTGTTGCCGGCATACGCGTCGATCGCGAAGGTATGCCGCTCGACGATGGAGCGCGTGAGATCGAACGCCGCGTTCTGGTTCCATCCGGCGCCGGCGTAAAAGTACGCGGCTGAAAAAAACGTCAGCAGGAACAGCCACTCGGCAATCCGCTTGTCGTCTAAGCTGAGCGCCAACCGTGCGATTCTACCGCCGCGCCATCGTTGAGGACGGGCTCATTCTCGCGGTATTCGCGGTCGCGGTGGCGGTGATTCAGCCGCGCGGAAACTTCCCGATCCTCGATGACTGGGACTTTGCAATCGCCACATGGCGGTTCGCGCAGACCGGGCATTTCCACTTCACGAACTTCACGGCGGTGAGTCTGCGCGCCATGGTGCTGTGGGGCGCCGCGTGGACGCGGCTCTTCGGCGAGTCGTTCAACGTCCTGCGCGCGTCGACGCTGACGCTGTCGTTCGGCACGCTCTGCGTCTTCAATCGGACACTGAAGCTCGCCGCTGTCCCCACCTCGCTCCGGATCGTCTCGACGCTCGCGCTCCTCTTCCATCCGCTCTACCTCTGGTTGTCGTGCACGTACATGACCGACGTGCCGTACCTCTTCGCTTCGTCGATCGCGATCTACGCGTTCGTCGTCGCGCTCCGGGACGGCCGGCTCGGCTGGCTGCTCGCCGGTTGTCTGGCGGTGATGACGGCATGGTTCATCCGGCAGAACGGCGTGATGTTGCTCCTG
>DASXIH010000330.1:0-4681 GCA_036498125.1 Thermoanaerobaculia bacterium | reverse complement strand
CCCCTCCAGATTCATCCCGGCGGGATCGAGACCCGGCTCTCGAGTTGGACGATCGCATTGACGATCGCCGTGATGACGTCGTCTTCGAGAGTGGCGCGCGAGTGATGCCGGATCGTCGCGTTCTTCCCCGCGCCGGCCAGCATTGCCGCGCACAGAGACGCCACGGCCAGACCGTTTCTCAAACTTCGCATGAGTTCCTCCTTCTCACCCCGGCGGCAGGGAGATCCGGCTCTCGAGATCGACGAGGGCGTTGACGATCGTCGTGATGACATCATCATCGAACGTGGCGCGCGAGTGATGGCGGATCGACACACTCTTTCCACCGCCGATGAGCATTGCCGCGCATAGAGACACTACTGCCAGACCGTTTCTGAAGCTTCGCATGAGCTCCTCCTTCGCTGGAGGAAGTACCGCGAAGGTGTCGCTCTATACGTTGGCGGAGAAAATAAACGGGACGTCGGGATGCGCCGGAAGGTGCTCCAGATACTTGCGAACCTCCGATACGAGAGTCGGAGTCGCGCTCCCTGCGGCCAGCGCCTCGTGCAAGTGCGCCAGCGCGATGCGGGCGCTCTTCATCATTCGCTCTGATTCGAACCGCACGACGATCCGCTCGCACGCAGCGGCGACGCCGGACGGCTCGCCGAGAGCCAGACGAGTGAACGCCCAGTCGAGCGTGGCAAGGGCGTGATCATTCACGAGCTTGAGGCGTTCGAGATCTTCACGCACCGCATTGAGACGGATCGCGCCATCCGCGAGGTCGCCGCGCCGGACGAGCACGAGCGCCAACAACCACGCCACGCGTGCCTTCTCGGTCGCGAGATGCAACTCGTCGAAGATCACGAGCGCCTCGATCAGGGACGATTCCGCGTCGTCGAATCTTTCGAGCTCGATATGCGCGCTGGCGGCGTTATTGAGGGCGTGAGCGAGAACGATCCGGTCACCATCCGCTCGTGCCTGCGCTGCGACACGACCGTAGACGACAGCCGCCTCCGAGTTCCGGCCGGTGAAATGTAGGGACGTTGCCTCGCTCATCAATGCAGAGTGCTCACGAGGGCGGTCGCCGTATTCGCGAAAGATGTTCGCGGCTCTTCGCGAAAGCAAGCACGCTTCTTCCGGACGCTCGATCTCCAGGAGCACCGTCGCTCGTATGTAGTGCACGATCGCAACGTCATGCGGATCCGCCGCGGGGGACTGGTCGAACAGCTCCTCCGCCGAATCGAGCGCCTCCAGCGCTTCGGTGAACCGGCCGAGGTATCGCAGCGCGTTGGCGCGTTCGCGGAGGGATAACGCCATGAAAAACCGTTGCGGAGTCGAGGGCGCCAACGTGGCGGCGATCTCGTACGCGCAGAGCGTCAGCTCCAGGCTGAACTCCGGGCGCTTCTCGTGGCGTTCGTGCGCCGCTGCGCAGAGAAAGCGGACCACGCCTGCGGTCTGCGCCTTCGGGTTGCGCGCGACAGCAGCGTTGCGAAAGCGGAGCGGTGATCGCAGCAACGGCGACAGCAGCCGCGCGGCCGCGGCATCCTCGGCGTCGATGCGCTCCTTCAGCGCGAGTGCCTCCCGGAAACGCGAGGGACGGCTGCGCAGGAGATCGACCGCCTCCCACGTCTGCGGATCGCGCAATGCGTGTTCGAACGCTTCCTCGTCGATCGGCTTCATTCTTTCCTCCGGGAGAGGTTCTGCAGAATTTCCTGGGCGCGTTTGCGGCACGTGACGAGGAGCTGCAGGACGTAGGCGGGCGAGGTATCGAGGTGCTCCGCGATCGCCTCCTTCGACTCCTCGCGCAGGTAATAGCGGCGCAGCGTCTCGCGGCACTTGTCGCCGAGGCGCGAGAGCATCGCCGTGATCGTGGCGTGGCGCATCCACCCCTCGATCCGCTCCTCCGTTCCCTCGTCGATCGCCTCTTCGTGCTCCGGAAGGAGCTGCGCCTCCGGCCGGCGCTTGCGGATGTAATTGCACGACGCATTGCCGATCGCGCCGATCAGCCAGCCCTTCGCGTCGCGCACGTAGCCGCTGCGCTCCAGGTATGCCGCGAAGATGTCGTGGACCAGCGCCTCCGCGTCGTCGGGCGGAACGTGATAGCGCCGCATTGCGATCGTACGAAGGAGCAGGCCGTATTCGGTATAGAGCGACTCGAACCGATCGGTCGCGCCCGACTCCTGAGACACGGTGGACCTCCGAACGCTGTCCGTGCGCGGATGCAGCCCACCGACCGGCGGCTCCAGCTCGAACAGATCCGTCGGACGGAAGAGAAGCCCGGTGAGCGACCGCATGGCCGCGACGATGATGTAGATCTTGTCCTCGGTCGCCGCCGCACGGCCGGTACGGCAACGCAGGAAATGCTGTCTGCTGATGGCCGGACGTTCGAGCGCCGCCGCCAGGCGTTGCGCTTCACGAACGATCTGCAGCGGCTTGAGGCCGTGCATCTCGATGACCTGTTGCAGACGCGTCATCGCCGCCATCGGTCAAACGATTATAGGAACGCAAACGAGCGAAACAGACTCTTATGCGCGTCGCATTGAAGAAAATCAGCGCGAATTGACTCTTATGCGAGTCATTTATGTCATTGCACTTCCCATAAAATAGCGCCGCATACGTTGCTGGCGCCGCCGCGCTCACAATGACAATCAGCAAATTGGATAAGCAGCTCGGCCGCATCATTCGCGACGCGCGGGAACGCCACAGCCTCTCGCAGGAGGAGCTCGCGCGCCGCTGCGGTATGAGCCGCCGCCACATGATCGAAATCGAGCAGGGACGCAACTTCAGCGTCGCCGTCCTCGCAGCCCTCTCGCGCGAGTTGGAAGAGATCGGCCCCTCGGTCGCCGAGTTCCTGAGCAAGCCGGCGAACTAGATCGAGTTGCGCAAGCGCACAAACACGTACACCGCTCGCGGGCTGCTGCCGTACTCCTGCTTCGCGGACTCGGGGATGGAGTAGAGGGTCACGTTCGTGCCGAGGCCCGCGCCCGGGACAACGTCGCGCGTGTAGCCGAGGGTGAGCGCTTTCACGCGGAACACCTTGTCGACGATCTCGCCGCGGCCGGTGAGGTAGTTCATGCCGAAGTGCAGCACCGACTCGGCGACGAACGACTTCCCTTCGCTGTGGCCGTAAATGAGGCTCGTGCTGGAGAACGCGTTGCTGTACGCGACCGAGGCGGTGGTGCGCTGCACGTCGCGCGGCTCGAGTGCTTCGGGATGGTACAGATGTCCCGTCGACACCTGCGCGGTCCAATCCGGCGTCGGATCGAACGTGATGCGCGCAGACCAGGAGTCGATGCGGCCGGTGTCGATGTTCCAGCGATTCTCGTCCGGCTCGCGCCCGTGAAATCCGCTGAACGCGTAGCCGAGCGCGCCGCTCTGTGCGCCGAGCGTGATCACGCTGGCGGCGATGTGCGTCGAGTCCTGCAGGTGATGGCTGAGCGTCGCCTGCGGGAGCTCGGACGCCGAGGCACGGTGCGGATAGGCGACCGGGCCGAGAGCGGGATCGCCGACCGGCGCCGCGTAGACGTAGCCGATCGTGTTGCCGCCGAGCGGCCGGGCGTACTCCGCGGCGAGCTCCATGAAGAAGTCGTGCGGATGCTGCGCGTCGACGATCGGCTGATGATCGATCGTCTCGCCCGTCTGGAACAGCTCCGGGTACTTCTTCCCGACCGTCAACGGCTCGAGGCTCAGCATCGAGCGGAGCATGAGATGGCCGTCGCCGAGCTTCCGGTCGGCCATCGCCATCCCCCAGTTCGTCGAGAAAAACTTGTCGCCCCCGCGCGGCCCGCTCTGCTGCACGTCGCTGATGAAGGCCTGCCCGTGCAGCATCACCATCCAGTCGCCGTGATGCGTCATCGACATCGGCATCGGCGCCGAGTCCGGATTCATCCCCGTCCCCGACGCCTGCCGCATCAACAGCGCGCTCACCGCGTCGTGCTGCATCGACATCTGCATCGGCATCTTCATGCCGGGCATGTCTTGTAGAAAAAGCGCGGCGCAGAAAAGCAGACAGCTCACTAAACGGGAAGCCTACCCGCAATCGGGGTGGCCGCAGCCACACTTGTCGCCGGTGCTCTTTCCGTTCTTGCAGTCGTCGGAGCAGAAGCCATCGGAACGGTTTTCGCCGGCGGGACACTGGCAACCTTGGTGACGGCATTGGGTCTCAGGCATTTCGATTTCCTTTCAACCTTTGTCCTTCATGAACCGAGCCGATTGGCAGGGTTTGTGCGGATGAACTCGATAGCAACATGGCGACTCCCGACGTCCTCATCATCGAGGATGAGACCTCCCTGCTCAACCTGATCGCGACGGCGTTGCGGCATGAGGGGCTGACCGTGGCGGGGGCGCACGACGGCGCCGAGGGGATCGAATGCATGAGCCGGGAAACCTACGGCGTCGTGCTGCTCGATCTGATGATGCCGCGCGTGAACGGCTGGGAAGTGATCGACTGGCTGAAAACGCACCGGGACCGCCGTCCCCACTCGCTGATCGTCGTCAGTGCGGCCGACCGCAACGTCTTCGCCGAGCTCGATCCCGAGATCGTGAACGCGATCATCATCAAGCCGTTCGACACCTGGGAGCTCGCCGGCTACGTGAAGCGTTGCTGCGACCAAGGCAACGACCGCCGCCACCGGCGCGTCGTCGGCTTGCTCTGAACGTAGGGCGGGCTTTAGCCCGCCCCGGACGGGCTGAAGCCCGTCCTACG
>DASXIH010000329.1:0-1923 GCA_036498125.1 Thermoanaerobaculia bacterium | reverse complement strand
CGGAGTGATCATCGGGATCTTGCTCTGCTGGCAGATCGGCGCGGCGGCGAGCGAGCACGACGAGGCGACCTCGCCGAGGACCGCGACGACGTTGTTCTCCGAGATCAGCTTCGTGACGGCCGTGGCCGCCTCTTCCTGCTTCGACTGGTCGTCCTCGGTGACGACTTTGATCTTCTTGCCGTTGACGCCGCCGTTGGCGTTGATCTCGTCGATCGCCATCATGATGCCGTTGTGCGTCGACGTTCCGAAGGTCGCCTGGGGACCCGTGAGCGAGCCGTACTCGCCGACGAGGATTTCTCCCCCGCCGCCGGCAGTCGTCGTTCCAGTCTCGGACTTCGGTGCGCAGCCCGCGATTCCGACCGAAATCGCTGCAAACGCCAGGATGAATAAGTTTTTCTTCATTGCGTATCCCTCTCGCCAAAAAAGCCCGCGAATTCTATAGCAGCCCCGTGCACGGCTGTTGCCACCATATATGGAGGGGCGGACGCGTTGCGTCAGAGGTTCACCCACACGCTCTTCGTCTGGGTGTACTTCTCGAGCGCGTCGCGGCCCTGGTCGCGGCCGAAGCCGGACTCTTTGAAGCCGCCGAACGGGAGGGCGGGATCGTAGAGGTTGTAGCCGTTGATCCAGACGGTCCCGGCCTTGATGGCGCGGGCGATCCGATGAGCTTTCGAGATGTCGCGCGTCCAGACGGCTGCGGCGAGGCCGTAGACGGTCGCATTCCCCTTCGCGACCGCGTCGTCGGCGTCGTTGAACCGGATGGTGGCGAGGACCGGGCCGAAGATCTCTTCGCGCGCGATCTTGGCGTCGGGCTGCACGTCGTCGAAGATCGTCGGCTTCACGAAGTAGCCTTTGCCGGTGCCGATGTCGGTGCGCTCGCCGCCTGCGACGAGCTTCGACTCGCTCTTGCCCGCCTCGATGTAGCGGAGCACGTTCTCCATCTGCTCTTTGGAGACGATTGCGCCGAGGCGGGTCTTCGGGTGGAGCGGATCGCCGGCGACCATCTTGTTCGCGCGGTCGATCACCTTCGCCATCAGCTCGTCGTGTGCCGTCTCTTCGACGAGGAGCCGCGATCCGGAGGCGCAGACTTCGCCCTTGCCGTAGAAGATGGCGTTGAGCGCACCGCGCGCAGCGGCGTCGAGGTCGGCGTCAGCGAAGACGATGTTCGGCGACTTCCCTCCGAGCTCCAGCGAGACTTTCTTGAGCGTCTTGGCCGCGCGCGCCATGAGCTGGCGTCCGACTTCGGTCGAGCCGGTGAAGGCGATGGCGTCGATGCCGGGATGGTCGACCATCGCGTTGCCGACGACGCTCCCCTTGCCGGGGATCACGTTCAGCACGCCGGGCGGGAGGCCGCACTCTTTTGCGTATTCGGCGAACTTGAGCAGCGAGAGCGAGGTGTTCGACGCTGGCTTGATGACGACGGTGTTCCCGCACGCGAGCGCCGGGGCGATTTTCCAGACGGCGAGCATCAGCGGGAAGTTCCACGGCGTGATGGCGCCGACGACGCCGACCGGCTCGCGCAGGGTGTAGGTGAAGGCGTTGTCGGCCACCGGGATGGTCTCGCCGGTGACTTTGCCGCTCCAGCCGGAGAAGTAGTAGAGGCACTCGGCGGCGGCGGGGGTGTCGACGAATTGCGACTCGAAGATCGGCTTGCCGTTGTCGATCGTCTCGATTTTCCCGATCTCCTCGGCGCGCGCGCTGAGCATCTCGGCGATGCGGAAGAGGATCTTGCCGCGGTCGCGCGGCTTCATCTTCTGCCAGTCGCTCCCCGGCTCCATCTGCGCCCGCGCCGCTTTTACGGCGGTATCGACGTCCTCGGCGCCCGCCGACGCAACGTCGGCGATCTTGTCTTCGGTGGCTGGGTTGTAGGTGACGAACGTCTCGCCCGAGTTGGCGTCGACGAATTCGCCGTTGATGAAGAGC
>DASXIH010000328.1:0-3761 GCA_036498125.1 Thermoanaerobaculia bacterium | reverse complement strand
CCCTCACCCGGCCTTCGGCCACCCTCTCCCGGAGGGAGAGGGGAAGACGGACGACATACCCCCTCTCCCTCCGGGAGAGGGTGGCCCGAAGGGCCGGGTGAGGGGCGTGCGCTCGCACTGATCGTGGTGGCGACATTGTTTGCCGCGACCGTCTTCGCGCAAGATGCCACTACCACCGCGCCGAAGCCGAAGCCCGACGAATCAGCGCTCGTGAAAGCGGCACACGCCGCCAAGGCGAAGAAGCTGGCGTCCACGAAAAAGCCGATCACGAACGCGGATCTGAAGAAGGCGAAGAGCAAATTGGCCACGTTCACGCCGGCGCAGGCCACCGCGACCGATACGACGGCGACGGTATCGGTCGCGACGGATACCAAGGGGCCGATGGCGAAGGAAGATGACCGGTATCGCGCGCGCAAGGACGCCGAGGAGCGGGTGAACGCGGCGTCGGCGAAGGTGAGCGATCTCGAGAAAGAGATCGACCGCGTCGAGCAGAGCTACTACAACACGAACGACCCGAACGAGCGCGACAACGTCATCGCCAAACGCTTCGCCCAGACGAAGAGGCAGCTCGAGGACGCAAGGAAGGAATTGGCCGACGCGCGCGATGCGTTGGCGGCATTGAAGTAGCGGGTGTCGAGCAGTCCATGCCCAAGTCCTTCTTCATCGAAACCTGGGGCTGTCAGATGAACGATCTCGACAGCCAGCGTCTGAGCGGCACTCTGAAGCTGCGCGGCTACACGCGCGTCGACGACAAGAGCGCCGCCGACCTGATCCTCCTCAACACCTGCTCGGTCCGCGACAAGGCGGAGCAGAAGATGCTGTCGGAGCTCGGCCGGCTCCGCGAGTTGAAGCGCGAGAAAAACGGCGAGCTGACCATCGGCGTCTGTGGCTGCGTCGCGCAGCAGGAGGGGGAGCGGATCCTCGAACGCGCGCCGTGGGTCGACTTCGTGATGGGGCCAGGCAACGTCGGCTATCTGGATGAGGTGCTCGAGGGCGGTAGGGGAGTGGCGATCGAGTTCCCGGAAGACCGGCGCTACGACTACCTGACGATCGACCGCAACTCGACGACGAAGGCGTACGTCACGATCATCGAAGGGTGCAACAAGAACTGCACGTTCTGCATCGTCCCGACGACGCGCGGGCGCGAGGTGTCGCGGCCGTTCGACGACGTGCTCGCCGAGGTACGGGCGGCGGTCGAGGGCGGCCGCGTCGAGATCGAGCTCCTCGGGCAGACGGTGAATGCGTATCGCTGTCCGGTCACGGGCCGTGATTTCGGCGCGCTGCTGTCGGCGGTCGCGGAGATCGAAGGCGTGGTCCGGTTGCGGTTCACGACCTCGCATCCGTCGGAAGTCAACGACTCGATGATCGCGGCGATGCGCGATCACGCGAACATCTCACGCTATCTCCATCTGCCAGTGCAGTCGGGCTCGTCGAAGATCCTGCGGCGGATGAAGCGCCTCTATACGCGCGAGCGCTATCTCGAGGTCATCGCGCGGATCCGCGAAGCGATCCCGGAGACTCACTTCTCGACCGACATGATCGTCGGATTCCCCGGCGAAACGGAGGAGGATTTCCAGCAGACGCTGACGCTCATCGAGGAGGTCCGTTACGGCTCGCTGTTCGCGTTCAAGTACTCGCCCCGGCCCGGCACTCCGGCGTTGAAGATCGGAGACGCGATCGACGACGGGATCGCGAGCGATCGGCTCAACCGGCTCTTCGAGCTGCACGAGCAGATCAAGCGCGAGCGGCTGGAATCGTACCGCGGCCGCGTGGTGCCTGTCCTCTACGAGGGGCCGAGCAAGCACGACCCGTCGGTGCTCGCGGGCCGTACCGACGACAACTGGGTCGTCAACTTCGCCGGCGCCACGTCGGCGCCGGTCGGGAGTATTCTGGGGGTGCGCATCGCGAGCGCGAAGCATCACACGCTTCATGGGGAGGTTGCATGAGTGAGTTGGTGCCGATGACGATCAAGGGGCTGATGCTCGACCCGGTGTCGAATTCGCCCATCGTGGTTCTCAAGGATGACGAGGAGAAGTTCTTCCTCCCGATCTGGGTCGGCATCTTCGAGGCGAACGCGATCGCCCTGCAGCTCGAGAACGTCGCCACGCCGCGGCCCATGACCCACGACCTCCTCAAGGACATGATCGGGCAGCTGGAGGGACGCGTGACGCGAATCGTCATCAACGACCTCCGCGACTCCACCTTTTTCGCCCAGATCCGGATTTTGACCGGCGGCAAGACGCTGGAAGTGGACGCCAGGCCGTCGGACGCGATCGCGCTGGCGCTCCGGACGGAAGCCCCCATTTTCGTCGCCCAGGCGGTCCTGGATCAGGCGCAGACGATCTCGCCCGAGAACGTCGACGAAGAAGACGACCGCTCGAAGAAGTGGCTCGAAAGCCTCGATACCGAGGATCTCGGCAAGTACAAAATGTGACGCGCGCGATCGGATAGAATCGATCCCGGTTCATGATCATCACGGTCGCCAATCAAAAAGGCGGTGTCGGAAAGACAACCACCGCGATCAATCTCGCTGCCGCCGTCGCTAACAAGGGGTTCAAGACGCTGCTGATCGACCTCGATCCGCAGGCGAATTCGACCATGAGCTACGTCGATGCGCGCGGCGTGCTGCGCTCGATGTACGACGTCCTCGTCACCGAAGAGGTCGAATTCAAGGAAGCCGTCGTCGCAACGCAGGTTCCGAATCTCTGGCTCGCGCCGTCGCGCATCTCGCTCGCCAAGCTCGAGTCGAAGCTGATCGGCGATCTCGACGGCCCCTTCCGGCTCAAAGACAAGATGAAGGATGCGGGGAACGAATACGACTACATCTTCATCGACACGCCGCCGACGCTGGGGATGATCACCGTGAATGCGCTCGTCGCGTCGACGCACGTCCTCGTCCCGATCCAGTCGTCGTACTTCGCGCTCGAAGGGACGGACGATCTCCTCGAGACGATCGAGAAGATCAAGTCGCGCCCGAATCCGAACCTGCAGCTCCTCGGCGTCGTGATCACGATGCACGACAAGCGCACCACGCTCGCGAAGGACATCCACGACCAGATCGGCCAGGTGTTCGGCGACCGCCTCTTCAACACGGTGATCACGAAGTCGATCCGGCTCGAGGAGAGCCCGGCGTACAAAGAATCGATCTTCACCTTCGCGCCGCGGTCGAGTGGCGCGATGGAGTACTACTCCCTATCCGAAGAATTGCTCTCGAGGGTTTGATGGCACTCAAACGCGGCTTGCCCGAACGCACCATGCGCCACGACGCGCACTACGTTGAGGAGCTGACGCGGCGCTCCGGCCGGAGCATCGGCTCGATGATCCCGCTTGCGATGATCGAGGCGAACCCCGATCAGCCGCGCACGAGTCTCGGCAACATCGAGGAGCTCGCGAATTCGGTTCGCGAGAAGGGCGTCCTCGAGCCGATCCTGGTCCGGCAGGTCGCTCCGAACAAGTACCAGATCATCTCCGGCGAGCGCCGCTACCGCGCCGCGACGATGGCGGGACTGGACGAGATCCCCGCCATCGAGCTCGACGTCGACGACAAAGAACAGCTCGAGATCGCGCTCATCGAGAACATCCAGCGCAAGGACCTGACGCCGTTCGAAGAGGCGGAAGGATTCCTCGTCCTGCAGCAGAAGTTCAACTACACGCACGAGAAGATCTCGCAGTTGATCGGAAAGTCGCGCACGACGGTCACTGAGACGCTGCTGATCAACGAAATCCCCGACCGCATCCGGCTGATGTGCCGGCAGGCGGGA
>DASXIH010000327.1:0-3260 GCA_036498125.1 Thermoanaerobaculia bacterium | reverse complement strand
CAAAAAGAAGACTTCAAAACACAATATAACACGTCAATGCACTACAGAACTCTCCTCTACACAACTGCGAAGGAGTAGACGGACGAGCGCGAGGAGAGGTCGTAGCGCGCGCCGAGCTTCGGGTTGAAGAACGTCCAGCGGATCGGCGCGATATCGACATCGCCGTGGTAGTGAAAGTCGGCGGTGCGGAGCTGCGCGTCGCCGTAGTAGTGCCAGCGCGCGCGGTCGTAGCTCACCTTCGCGAAGGCGTTCTCCTCGGACTTCGTGCCGTAGTTGGAGTAGTCGCGAACGCCGTCCGCCTCGTCGAGCGTGTGAAAGCGCTTGAAGGTGTTCGCGCCGGCGCCGAAGTTGGCGGTGAGCGGGCCGCGGGTCCAGCTCATGGTGACGAGCGTGCCGAGGAGTCGGCCGTCGAGGCCGTAGCGATCGCCGGAGAGCGAGTACCAGCCGTAGCCGCGCTGGTAGTACGCCTGCGCGCTGAAGTTGGCCGAAGGCGAAAGCGTCTTGAGGTACTGCAGGTTGCCGAGGTCGTAGCCGAAGGAGTCGTTGTCGTCGGGACCGAGGGGGTTGTTGCGGCGGTCGATCGCCAGCGTGTCGGTGTCAGTGGCGTCGAATGACATGTGCTGCCGCTCGTGTGCCGAAAAGCCGGTAAAGCGGATCTGCGAGTCTTCGTTCTGCTTCATGCCGGAGAAGAAGACGTCGCGCTGGTGGACGCCGGAATGCTCGCGGTAGCCGTCGTTCTGGAGATCGGAGACGCGGGTGTACATGGCGTAGCCGGACGGCGTGATGCCGCTCTGCCAGGCGACGCTGCCGTACTTTTGGCCGAACGAGCCGCCGGCGAGGTCGACGTCGGTCTCTTCTTTCGGGGCGAGCGCAATGCTCTCCATGTTGATCGAGCCGCCGAACGACGCGGAGCCGACGGTCGACGTGCCGACGCCGCGCTGGATCTGGATGGTCTGGAGGCTTCGCGCGAGGTCCGGAAAGTCGGCAAAGTACGCCGCCATGTCTTCGGAGTCGGCGAGCGGGACTCCGTCGAGCGTGAAGTTGAGACGCGTCGGCGAGACGCCGCGCAGGGTGATGTACGAGTAGCCCGAGCCGCCGACGCCGGACTCGGTGTAGGTGTTGATCGACGGGGCATCGCGCAGGAGGAGCGGGATGTCCTGCGTCGTGTAGTCGCGCGCGATGTCGTCGCGCGTGATGTTGGTCTTCGTGACCGGCTTCTCGTCGTCCGCGCGGATTCCGGAGACGACGATCGATTCCTCGACCGTTGGCTTTTGCTGCGGCTGCTGCTGTTGGGTGGAGTCCTGTTGGAGAAGAAGAAAAAGAAATACAAGTGTCGACATCTCTGCCTTTCCCTACGCCGGTGTCAGCCGGATCAGGTTCGAGGGTTTGATCTCAGGCCGCGACATCGCGGCCACCCCTAGGCGAACGGCGGGAGTGTACTGGTTACTGGTGACTAGTGACTAGTGACTAGTAACCAGTGACCAGCTACTTCAGCGTCAGCGACAGGGTGGCGCCGGTGGAGACGCCGTCGGCGGCGGCGGTCGGGTCGGTGGGGGACTTGGTGGCGGCGTCGCCGTCGCTGTCGAGGCGGGCTTCGAGGTGGATCTTCTTCGGGAGTTGCTGGCCCATCATCGAGTCGGCGGAGCTGATGTCGATGGTGACAGGGAACGAGGTCACGTTCAGGCGTTTGACGGCGATCGGGGGGCCGGAGGTGACGCCGGGGCTGCGCGCGATGACGTAGAGGACGCCGCTCTTGATGCTCGCGCTGTCCGCGAGCGTGAGGGTGACGTGGATCGCGTCCGACGCCGCGGGCGCAGCCGATGCGGGCGTCGACTGGGCGGGCGTGTTGGACATCTGGATCCACACGTCGCGCAGCCGGTCGGCTTCGGCGGGCACGTTGGCGATTCCCGAATCGATCGCAGCTTTCGCGCCCGGCTTGTCGCCCTTCTGCATCCGGATCCATGCGAGCGAGACCCAGGCATCGGCGAGCTTCGGGTCGGTCTTCGTGGCGCCCTCGAGCATCGACGTCGCCTGGTCGAACTGCCCCATCTCCATCAGCACGATGGCGTTGTAGGTCTGCGCGCGCGCGTTGTTCGGGTTCTTGTCGAGGACGGCTTTCGTCTGCTCGAAGACTCCCATCATGTTTTGTTTTTCGAGGTACATCCGCGCGAGCGCGATCCGCTTGTCGGCGTTGTTCGGATCGGCGCTCACTTCCTGTTCGAGCTTCTGCACGGCGGGGTCGACGGGGGCGGCTTGCGGTACCCCCTGCGCTGACGCCATCGGCATGGTTTGGTTGGGCTGTTGTTTGACCTCGGATTTTGAGGAGACGTAGTAGCCGAGGAGGACGAGGGCGGCGACGCTGCCGGCGCCCCAGAGGAAGCCGGCGAGAGGGCCTGCGTTTCTCGCGGCTGCTTTCGGGGTTTCGGTAGTTTGCTCGCCCCTCACCCGGCCCTTCGGGCCACCCTCTCCCGGAGGGAGAGGGAGTTCGAGGGCGCGGAGGACTTGGGCGGCTTCGAGCTCGAGGCGGTGGCGTTCTTCGACTTCGTCATCCGTGAGCTCGCGGAGCTGGCGGATCAGTGCGTCGCGCTTGGCTTCGAGGTCGCGGCGATCGAGGTCGGCGGTCGCGGCGGCGGTGCGGTTCTTACGGAAGGTGTAAATGAACAGGAAGCCGAGGACGAGACCGGAGAGGAGGATTCCGATCGCGCTCAGCCAGTCGGTGGAACCGGTCATTGCTGGTCACCTTTGACGAGGTCGCGCACTCGAGCGAGATACGGGTCTTCGGGGTCGCGAGGTTGCGAGGTTGCGACCGGAGGAGCCTCGAGACTCTTCATCTTCATGAAGACGATGATGACGCCGAGGATCAATACGAAGATGGGGAGGGTCCAGACGAGGGTCGACACGCCCTGGAACTTCGGCTTCAGGAGGATGAACTGGCCGTAGCTCCGTTCGAAGTAGCTGTCGATCTGGTCGCGCGTATAGCCGCGGGAGAGGAGCTCGCGGACCTGGGCCCTCATGTTCTGAGCCATTTCCGCGGGGGAGTCGGCGATGGAGAGGCCCTGACAGACCGGGCAGCGGATGGTCGACGCGATCTCCTGTGTCGTGCGCGCGAGCTCGTCGCCGGCGAGCGGCTGGCCTTTCGGTGGACCAACTAGAGTGTCGGCGTCGGGCACTTTGACGGCCATGAGCAAGAGCACCGCAACTAGCGCGAGTCGTTTCATTGCGCCATCGCCTTGGCGACGTCGGTCCGCAGCTCGTCGGGA
>DASXIH010000326.1:0-1794 GCA_036498125.1 Thermoanaerobaculia bacterium | reverse complement strand
GTCGGTTCTCGGCATTCGGTTAGACTCCAAATCGTGAGCTTCTCGAGACTACTGGAACGTTTCCGCGATGGATTCTCTTCTCAGGCGGCGTCCGGCGCAAAAACCGAGGATCCGCTGAGACTTGCGACGGCCGCGGTGCTGCTCGAGATCGCCCACGCCGACGGCGAGTTTTCGCCTGCCGAGGACGGCGACGTGGTCGGGTTCCTGAAGAGCGCGTTCCAGCTCGACGAGCCTGCCGTGCGCGACCTGATCCACACCGCTGACGACATCCGGCAGCACACCATCGACCACTTCGCGCTCACGAACTACATCCGGCGCAACGCGACGCTCGACGAGCGGATCGAGGTCGTGAAGACGATGTGGCGCGTGGCCTACTCCGACGGCAGGCTCACCGACTACGAGAACTATCTCGTCCGAAAACTGGCAGATCTCCTCGGCATCGAGCACCGCGTCATGATCGACGCCAAGGTAGACATCCTGCGCGAGCGCGGCGAGTCGGTGTAATCACATCCGTCCGCCGCCGGCGCGGAAGAAGTCGAGGGTCGAGACGAGGGCGTCATTCAACGCGTCGTCGAGCTGGTCATCCGCGCCATTGAGCTTCGTGAGGAGGTCTTTCAGCGCGATCTTGTTCTTCCGCACTTCGTCGAGCTCGCGGAAGAGCACCGGCTGCACGTCGGCGGTCTTCTTCAGGATCTGGCGGTCGATGTCGTTCAGGTCGGCGGATGAGGCATTCTCGCGCCAGTGGTTGACGAGATCGTTTGCTTGGGAAACGGCGGTGATGACCACCTGGGACGCGGGAGGGTTGTCCGTCGCCCTGCGGAGCGCCGCATCGACGTGGTCATGCGCCTTCTCGAGCGCGTTGTGCTTCTGGAACTCGTCGCGAAGCTCGCCGGCCGCCGCGACCATCTGCGCCACGATGAAGGCGTCGCGCTTCACCGCGCTGGAGAGGTCCGCCAACTCCTTCGTGTACTGCTCGACGCCGTACATCAGCGGTCCCGAGCGCGGGATGTCCCGCGGCTTCACGGTTCGCTGCGCATAGACGGCGGACGCGGACAACAGCAGGAGCACGGCGACGAGTTTTCGCATGCTCGTTGGACGAACCAGAGCGTTATGCGTTACGCGTTATGCGTTCTGGGTGAGCAGGGCGAAGCCGATCATCTTGTAGAGGAGGCGGGCGCCGACGTTTGCGTCCCACTCCGTCTCGCCGGGGGCCACCTCGCAGAGATCGAGGCCGACGATCCGCTTCTTCGCGCGGCGGATGGCGCGGAGGAGGCCGATGGCGTCGTTCCACGACAGGCCGCCGGGGACCGGGGTTCCGGTACCGGGGCAGAGCGTCGGGTCGAGGCCGTCGATGTCCCAGGAGAGATAGATGTCGTCGGGCAGCGCGGCGACGATCTCGTCGGCGATCTCGGCGAACGGCGTTCCGCGCTCGCGCCGCATGGCGATGTCGGGATCGAAGAACGTCACGATGCGGCCGTTCGAGCGGGCGATCATCTCGTTCTCGGCCATGCCGAGGTCGCGGATGCCGACCTGCACGAGGCGTCCGACGCCGTGGAGCTTCGTGATCACGTTGTTGAAGATCGACGCGTGCGACCAGGTGAAGCCCTCGTAGGCCTCGCGAAGGTCGGCGTGCGCGTCGAGATGGAGGATGCCGAGGCCGGGGTACTTCTCGGAGTACGCGCGCATCGCGCCGAACGGAACGGAGTGGTCGCCGCCGAGGATCACCGGCATCTTGTCGCCGTCGAGGAGGACCCGCGTCTGCAGGTAGACCCACTCGTTCATCCGCTCGCTGTA
>DASXIH010000325.1:0-2542 GCA_036498125.1 Thermoanaerobaculia bacterium | reverse complement strand
CGCCACCGTCGCCCATGAGTTCAACAACGTGTTGATGGGCATCCAGCCGTTCGCCGAACTGCTGGAGCGCCCGAACATCTCGAACGAGACGCTCACCAAGTGCGCCCGGCATATCCGCAATTCCGTGCAGCGCGGGAAGGCGGTGGCGCTCGAGATTCTGCGGTTCACGCAGCCGTCGGCGCCGCAGCGAAAGGCTCTCGCCCTCGACGAGTGGCTCGAAGGCCTGCTCCCCGAGATCGAGGCGCAGTGCGAGAACAAGATCACGATCGTCACCGAACTGCCGCCCGGGCCGCTCGTCGTCATGGCCGACCCGAGCCAGATGGCTCAGGTGATCACGAATCTGACGAACAACGCCCGCGACGCCATGCCGCGCGGCGGAACGCTGACCATCCGCATCAGCGAGCCCGAAACGGAAAGGGAGTTCGTTCAGATCTCCGTCATCGACGACGGCACCGGCATCACGCCGGACGTGATGGCGCACATTTTCGAGCCGCTTTTCACGACGAAGCAATGCGGCGGTACCGGTCTCGGCCTCGCGGTCGCGCATCAAATAGTGCAGCGTCACGGCGGCGCCATCTTCGCCGAGAGTGAGGCCGGCGCCGGAACGGCGTTTCATATCCTTCTGCCGAGGTTGCCGTGAGCGGGAAGGAACGCCGCGCGCTGGTGATCGACGACGACGACTCGATGCGGGAGCTGATCCAGATCCTGCTCGAATCGCGCAATTTCGAGGTCGAGAGCCTCGCGGACGGAATCCACGCCACGCAGCTCACGCGGGACTACGACGTGATCGTGCTCGACATGAAGATGCCGGTGTTCGACGGCGCGAAGCTCGCCGACTACTGGAAGCTGACGATCCCCGGCATCCTGCGGCGCGTCGTCATTCTCAGCGGCTATTCGCGCGTTCGAGAGCCGTACCCCGAGGCTTTTGCAGTGATCTCCAAGCCGTTCCGCCCCCACGAATTCATCGACATCATCGAGGAGTGTGCCAACCAATGAGAGCCTGCGTCCACTGTTACTCCCCGTTCAATGAGACGAGCCCGCAATGGTGCGACTGTCTCCGTCCGTTGCGGACGCTCGTGTGTCCTTCGTGCCAGCGCTGCTTCTGCACGGCGCCGCTTCCCTACAAGCGGGAGTTCTGGGCGGCGGCCTCGCGGTCGTTGCGCGAGGCGCCGGCCCGGTTCGCGCATGATGGCGCCGCCGCGGCGCGCCAGATGAGCAGCATGCTCGCGCCGGTCGTGTTGGTCGTCGACGACGACGAGGCGATGCGGTCGCTCGTCGCGTGCCGCATCCGCGGGCTCGGCTACCGCGCCGTGACGACGGGCGACCCGCACCACGCTCTGATGATGGCGCGTTCGCGTGACGTGGCAGTCGTCCTCACCGACGCGCTCATGCCGCAGATGGACGGCCGCGAGCTCTGCCTGCGGCTCAAGGCGACGGAGGAGGGAGCGGTCAAGAAGGTCATCGTGATGACGTCCCTCTACCGCGCGCGGCGCTACGCCGACGAAGCGGTCCTCCGCTACAACGCCGACGCCTACATCACGAAGCCGATCGACTTCCGGCAGCTCAGCGAACTGCTCTTCGGCTTCGTCCCGCTGGAGCAAGGCACCGCGCTGGCGTCGTAGGACACCCCGGCGGCCTCGGTTCGTGAGAAAATCCTTACTGACGGATCGATGTCGATTATTTCAAGCGACCTGTTGCCAAACCGCGTCTCCAGCCGCGTCGTCTGGAGCCTTGTCGCGGGACTTGCCGCCACCGTTGCGCTCGAAGTGCTCGCCCCCGGCGGCTGGCGCATTGCGGCCGTGACCCTCCTCATCTTCGCGGTGATCGCCGTAGCGGTCGGGCAGCTTCTCCGTGAGAAGTCCGTCGCGGAGCAGGAACTGCGGGAGGCCCGCGTTCGCCACCGGAACCTGGTGGATGCGCTGCCGCACTACATCTTCAGCGTCGACACGAACGATCGCTATATCGCGTTGAACGCGCATTCGTGCCGGTACTTCGGATTGCCGGAGGAGGAGATCGTCGGACGGACGGCGGAAGAACTGGGGATTCCGGCCGAGGTTGCGCGGCCGTGGCACGAGATCAACGCCCGGACGCGGGAGAGCGGGAAGGGGCAGACGCTCGACCTGGTGGTGGCCGGCAAGGAGCCGAAGTACGAGCACGTGGTGGCCGAGCCGCTGCGCAACCACCGCGGCGAGATCATCGGCGTCACCGGCGTCTCGATCGACGTGACGGAGAACAAACGCGCCGAAGAAGCGAAGCGGAAGCTCGACGAGCAGATGGCGCATCTCTCGAAGATGGAAGCGCTCGGCACGCTCGCGGGCGGCATTTCCCACGACTTCAACAATCTCCTGTCGATCATTCTGACGCACGCCACGGTCGTCGACCGCCGCTGCACGGATCCGTCGCTGCAGCGCAGTATCGGGGCGATCAAGCAGGCGGTCGAGCGCGGCGCCGCGATCTCCCGGCAGATTCGCACCTTCGCGCAACGCGGCGAAGTCCACGCCGGCGCGATCGACGTCCCACGGCTCCTCGGCGAATTGCACAC